>JAYYDI010000022.1:0-3793 GCA_036161055.1 Pseudomonadota bacterium | reverse complement strand
TGCTTGAGAACACGAGTAAGGTGAGCTCTTTCTTCCCCGTTTCTTAGCAGTTTCTGAAGAGTGCCACCTGTTGAGGGACTATGCGCGAGAATCTTATCTATTTTGCTGATTGGCACACTACCTCCGCTTGCTAGGTAAATTATTCCAGCTTCTTCTCGGCATTGAAAAAACCTTCACTTTATAAGAAGCTTACACCATCAAAATCTAGGAGTCTGCGCTGCCGAACCATAAGACGGCCTGAGGTATGAGAATAATTTTTGTCAACGAGAAGGGCGCTTCAAAAAGTTTTCGTGGCTTTGTTCTTCTATCCTGGGGTGCGGTACTTGGCTGTATGGTAGCGTGGGTTTTATTTGCTAATCACTGGCTCAAGCCAGATTGGTCTGTAGACGGACTTCAACGGATGAAAGATGAATTGTCTATTCAGCAGGCAGAGCTCAGCGAAATAGAGAAAAATGCCAACATGAGGAACTTCGCCGTTTCCGCTGAACTAGCAGGGATGCAAAGCGCGTTATGGGAAATAGAGGCAATAGCGAACAGTCTAAGCGCTATAACGGAATTGCCACAAGACGAATTCAATTTTGATCCTGCTGTATCTCAAGGTGGATCTTCACAGGAACCCGCAAGGAAGCTCGATTGGCCAGATCTAGAATCCCAGCTACGGCAGTTGCAATTAAAATTGGAACGAAGACAAAAAGAGTTAAGAGTTTTAGATGACATTGTCAAAGAGAAAAAAAGTGAAAAAGATTCTGTTTTGAGAGGCAAACCTGTTAAAAAAGGATGGTATTCATCTGCCTTTGGAAGGCGGATGGATCCCATAACCGGGAGACCCGCATGGCATGCGGGGGTTGATTTCGCTGGTAAGCTTGGTTCGGATGTAATTGCAGTTGCCAGTGGAGTAGTCGTATATTCAGGTAGAAAAGACGGGTATGGAAACTTGGTAGAAATTGACCATGGTAATGGTGTCACGACTCGCTACGGACATCATGATGAGTTAAAGGTCCAGGTTGGGGACTTCGTAAAGCAAGGAGATGTGATCGGCCTGATGGGTAATAGTGGCCGATCGACAGGGCCCCATGTTCACTTGGAAGTTCTCCGAGACGGTAGGGCGGTCAATCCTCTGAAAACTGTTGAGGGTATGTTTTCGGCAGGATAAACGGTCGGATAGAATGATGTTCGGCTGGCAGGCTGACATCCTCCTCTAAACCCCGCTGGAATTGAGACAGAGAATATTTCAGGAGCTCCACCTTTATAAAATAATGGAAAACTTTTTTGCAAAAATCTTCGGATCCAAGAATTCTCGTGAGTTAAAGCGTCTCAGCAGGATCGTTGAAACGATCAATTCTCACGAAAAAAGTTTCGAAAAGTTATCAGATTTATCTGACGAGACACGGCGGTTGCAAAAACAGATCCGAGGAGATTGGCCCTTAAGCGAGGCTTTGCCAGAAGCCTTTGCTCTAGTTAGAGAAGCTTCTAAAAGGACACTAGGTTTACGGCATTTTGATGTTCAAATGATAGGTGGCATCGTTCTTCATGAAGGTCGCATAGCCGAAATGAGGACGGGCGAAGGAAAGACCTTGGTCGCCACCCTACCCGTCTACCTGAATGCTTTATCAGGATTTGGTGTCCACGTCGTCACGGTGAATGATTACTTGGCGAAGCGAGATGCTGATTGGATGAAACCGATATATCAGTTGCTTGGCTTGACTGTCGGCGTCATCCAATCAGGTCAAAGCTCAGAGGAAAAAAAAGCTGCGTATAATTCGGACATTACCTACGGTACCAATAACGAGTTTGGCTTTGACTATCTGCGAAGTAATATGGCTTTTGCCACCGAAGATAGACTGCAGCGTAGACTCAATTTCGTACTGATAGATGAAGTCGACTCAATATTGATAGATGAAGCGCGAACGCCTTTAATTATCTCAGGTCCCTCGGAAGAGAATACTTCTCTCTATTTAAAGTTGAATCGTATGGCTCCTGAATTTGTCGAGCAGCCCTTCGATGACACACCCAGAGTTTTTGGAGAAGAGAGGCCAGAAGCCACCGGTGACTTTAGCGTTGATGAAAAAAATCGGCAGATTGAGCTAACCGAGCTTGGGCATCAAAAAGCTGAAGAATCATTAATGAGCCTTGGACTATTAGAGGCTGGGGAGTCTTTGTATTCTCCAAGCAATTTGAATCTTCTCCATCATGTTCATGCGGCACTCAAAGCGCATCACCTCTTCAAGAGAGATGTACATTATATGATTGAAAATAATGAGATTGTCATCGTCGATGAGCACACCGACCGATCCATGCCCGGTAGAAGGTGGTCTGATGGGATACATCAGGCGGTGGAAGCCAAAGAAAATGTGCAGATTCAAAATGAGAGCCAGACCTTAGCATCCACTACATTCCAAAACTACTTTCGCCTCTACCAGAAAATATCGGGCATGACAGGAACGGCAGACACTGAAGCTTATGAATTCAAGCAAATATATGGCCTTGATGTCGTTGTAGTTCCCACTCACCGCCCAATGATAAGACGAGATGAGAACGACTTGGTTTATATGAATCTGTCCGATAAATACCAAGCGATTGTGGAAGATGTGAGATCCAAAGAGGCAAATGGACAGCCAGTGCTTATCGGCACCGCGTCTATAGAGTCTTCTGAGTTACTGTCCGTCGAGCTCACGAAATGCGGAATAAAGCACAATGTTTTAAATGCAAAACAGCATGAGAGAGAAGCGGACATTGTTGCAGATGCCGGCAGAGCAGGTTCTGTAACCATTGCAACTAATATGGCTGGGCGAGGCACGGATATAGTCCTCGGGGGTAGTCTTGAAACAGATCTTTCGAGGGCGGGAGATAATTTATCCGATACGCGAAAAGAGGAAATTACGAAAGACTGGTCTGAAAGAAACAAAAAGGTTATTGATTCGGGCGGGCTGCATATTATTGGAACAGAGCGTCACGAGTCGAGGAGGATAGATAATCAGCTAAGAGGACGATCAGGCAGGCAAGGTGACCCAGGATCAAGCAGGTTTTATTTGTCGTTAGAAGATAACTTGATGAGAATCTTCGTTACCGATGGAATGCGAGGCATGATGCAACGACTAGGCGGCGAGGAAGGCGAAGCGATTGAGCATCGTATGATAGACCGATCAATTGAGAATGCTCAGCGAAAAGTCGAAGGGCATAACTTTGATATCAGGAAAAACCTCCTAGAATATGACGATGTCGCCAATGACCAGCGGCAAGTGATTTACCAGCAACGGCTGCAGGTCATGGATGCAGAAGATATTTCCGACACTATCGAGGGTTTAGTTGAAGAAATTATTAACGATACGGTCTTTCGCTCTGCCCCGCCCAACACAATATTAGAAGAATGGGATTTGGGCGGCCTTGAACAAGCTCTCTCTTCGGAATTTTCGATAGAATTTAACTCTCAAGATTGGATCGAGGGACGAGAAGAGGTCGCGCCCGAACTTATTGCGGAAGATGTACAAAAAATAGCCAGAGAGAATTATCAAGAAAAGTCTCGTATGTTTGAGTCGTCTGGGATTGATATACGAATCGTCGAAAAACAGCTTTTGTTGCAGATTCTAGACCAAAGATGGAAAGAGCATCTCGCTGCGATGGATCAGCTTAGGCAAGGGATCCATCTAAGGGCCTATGCACAGAAACAGCCGAAGCAGGAGTACAAGCGGGAATCCTTTGAGTTGTTTCAAGACCTATTATTCAGCATAAAGTATGACGTAGTTAAAACGCTTCAGAGAATGGTCATAGAAGACCCTGAAAAGACCAAAGCAGA
>JAYYDI010000021.1:0-3935 GCA_036161055.1 Pseudomonadota bacterium | reverse complement strand
AATTAAAATAGTCCCTCGAATCGATTTTTGTTCAAGAAAATCGTCCGTTTCTTTTTGCAGGTTCTCTATATCATCCGTTTTTCTGAACTGGTAGAGAGCGCATACGTGGAACCTCTTGTTGTCTTCCAATTGAATTACCTTCATCTGCTTTTTTTATACCGACTTAGTAGTATATTATCATCCGTTCCGTTGTGAATAACCCTTATTAAGGAGAAAAGCATGGCTATAGACCCGAATGCTGTCGGCCAAAAAGGACAGCCATCTAAGCGAAGTTGGAACTCAAAAGATGCGCTACTTTATGCCGTTGGAATTGGTGCGGGTACTGATGAGTTGCAATACACAACGGAGAACACAAAAGATATTACGCAAAAGGTTTTCCCTACATTTGCTGTGATTATCGGAGGGGGAGGTATCCCAATGAAAGAGGTTGGATCTTTTAACCCCGCTCTAATGGTTCACGGGGAACAGGGCATTGAATTATTAGGTGAGATTCCGCCTGACGGTGAGATTGAGAGTGTTGGAGAATGCAGCGCAATATGGGACAAAGGCTCTGCTGCAGTGCTAGAGTTTACCTCCGAATCTCGTGACGTTGCGACTGGACAGCCCCTTTTGCGCACAAAGACCTCGCTTTTTTGTCGTGGGGAAGGTGGTTGGGGAGGTGATCGTGGCCCATCAGAGAAACTCGAATTTCCAGACAGATCCCCAGACAAGAAAATCACATATTCAACCCGGGAGGATCAAGCGCTCACATATCGGCTATCGGGAGATCGAAATCCTCTTCACTCTGATCCATCCTTTGCAGCATTGGGCGGATTTGATAAGCCTATTCTTCATGGTTTGTGTACATATGGTATGACTGGAAGAGCTCTGCTCCATGGGTTGTGTGAAGGCGACGCATCTCGCTTCCTTTCAATGAACGCTAGATTTTCAAAACCAGTGATTCCTGGAGACTCGCTTACAGTTTCTATGTGGGTCGATGGACAAAAAGCTCTCTTTCGCACCCAAAACCAGAATAACGAGATTGTGATTGATCAAGGAGAATTTAGTTTTTCCTGAAATGATGCTGACGAGACTCTGATCGATGTGGGCGAACCAAGGCCCGTAGTTAAGGTCTAATTCATCTTTTGATAAAAGAGTGATTTGCATGAGTGAAAATAATGTTTGGATTTCGGGCATTGTGGCGAGCGTGCTCTTCGGCTTTTTGTTAGCCTGGGCTGGTAGCGACGGTAGCTTGCAAGTTTATGGCTTGCCTCTTTTTTCCATTTCAGTAGCCTTTGCTTTTCTTATTCAGTGGATGTGCTTCGTTCCTTCTTTTCTTTTTCAAACAGAGAAATATTTTGATCTTACGGGAAGTTTAACCTACGTCTCCATATTAATTTTTGCTTTGATAATGTCGAACGATTTGGGTTTGCGCAAACTTGCGATTGGGCTTTTTGTTTTACTGTGGGCATTTCGATTGGGTATGTTTCTATTTTTTAGAATCAGATCAGCTGGAGAAGATTCGAGATTTAAAGTTATAAAAACGAATTTCCTACAATTTTTGATGACATGGTCTCTTCAAGGGCTTTGGGTTTGTGTTACCTGTGGTGCTGCTCTGGCAGCCATTACCTCTGATAAGGAAGCTCCCTTGGGTCTTTTCTTTCTCGCGGGTTCCATTTTATGGTTTATTGGTTTCTTCGTTGAAGTATTGGCTGATCATCAGAAATCCCAATTTAACCGGGAACCGGCGAATTCTGGAAAATTTATTTGTACAGGATTGTGGGCCTGGTCTAGGCATCCCAATTACTTTGGTGAAATTATGCTTTGGTCCGGACTAGCAATCCTTGCTATCCCTGTCCTCGAGGGTTGGCAACACTTGACTCTTATTTCACCAATCTTCGTTTTTCTACTTCTTACTAAGATTTCAGGAATCAATCTTCTTGAAAGGCAAGCGGATTCAAGGTGGGTGGACGATCCTGATTATCAGAACTATAAGGCTTCAACAAATGTTTTGGTAATCTGGCCATTCAAATGATTAATTAATCTTGAGATGACGTAACTTTCCTCAGTGCTCTCGCTGAAAAGGCCTAAAGGCTGGATGCGACATTAACTCTGTGGATTTATCACCATTTTCCCAATCGCTTTTCTCTCGAGAATTTGTTGCATTGCGTAAGGCGCGTCTTTTAATTTGAAGATTCGGCCCTCTCGAGGCTTGATCATGCCGTCATGAATCCAGCCCATTAAGTGAGAAATCACTTCCTTTACAGTGCCTGGGTTCTGGGCGATGTGCCCGCCCCAGTTGACACCAATGACAGAACATCTTTTTAGTAAAGTAAGATTTGCTGGGAAAGAGGGTATCTGGCCAGAGGCAAAACCTACCACTAGAAACCTCCCTCCCGGCCCCAAGGATCTCAAAGATGGTTCAGCATACTTTCCTCCTACCGGATCATAAACTACATCTAAAGGCGCCGAACCCAGAATTCTTCTGACATCACTTCGCCAATCTTCTTCCTCATAATCCAGCACAAAATCCGCGCCGGCGATCCTACAAGCGTCTCTTTTTTCTTCAGTCGAGGCCGCTGCTATTACTGTGGCTCCAAGTGCTTTCGCGCAATCGATCGCTGCAAGTCCCACGCCCCCGCTTGCGCCAAGAATAAGAACAGTTTCCCCTTGTCTAAGCTGGCCGCAGTATTTGAAACCGTATAGAGCAGTACAGTAGTTAACAAGAAATCCGGCGGCTGCATTGAATTGAAAGGAATCTGGGATTGGGACACAGTTACTCTCATCTACAGTAGCGAACTCGGCTAATCCCCCTGAGCTTGATGTTGCTAGGATTCTTTGCCCGACCTTTAAATTTGTTTGAGTTTCACCGATTGAGATAATTGTCCCTGAAATTTCACTTCCGGGTACGTAGGGTAATTTCGGCTTTATTTGATATTTTCCAGCGACCATTAATGCATCGACATACCCGATGCCAGCCGCTTCTATCTTCATTAATATTTGGTTGCCTGATAATGTGGGGATTTCAACCTCTTTGAATTTTAAACCAATAGGGCCTGAATAACTTTCACAAACAAGAGCTTTCATTTATTTTCCAGAAAAATTGATGGGCTGGCAAAATGATAGGGTACATTTACGCTATTAGCCAGAGCACCTATATGGTGTTTTGACGATAAATGGGGAAAAAGAAGGAGTTTTTTTATGGGCATCAAATCGCGCTTAAAGAGGGGAGATCGTTTTTCTGTGCCAGGTATCTACGATCCATTTTCAGCACTCGTTTGTGAGAATCAAAATTTTGATACCCTGTATATGTCGGGATTTGGGGTAAGTGCCACTCTATTGGGGCTTCCCGACGCCGGATTCGTCTCCTTCAACCAAATGAACGATCGATTGAGAGCCATCGCTAATGTGACAACCTCCTCGATCATTGCTGATGGTGACACTGGCTTTGGGGGACTTGCAAACATAGAGCAAACAGTCGTCGGTTACGAGCAATCTGGGGCAGATGCGATTCAATTGGAAGATCAGGAGTTTCCTAAACGATGCGGTCACACTCGTAATCGGAGGGTTGTTTCAAAAACAGAGATGGTTGAGAAAATCCGTGTAGCAAAAGAATCCAGAGCTTCTGACGACTTTCTCATAATTGCAAGAACGGATTCGCTCGGTATCGAAGGCATCGATAATGCTTGTCGGCGGGGTAATGATTATATAGAAGCAGGGGCGGATATTTTGTTTATTGAATCTCCAGAAAATGAATCGCAACTTGAGCAAATTTGTAATCGCTTCGACTCGATCCCACTTGTCGCAAATATGGTCACTGGCGGTAGCACGCCTATTTTTAGTGACGCGTATCTATTCGAGCTAGGTTTTTCGATTATATTGTACCCAACATACTTGTTAGGCGCGGTTTATAGTTCACTCTCTTCGGCAGCGAGGAATCTTAAGAAAGAATCACC
>JAYYDI010000020.1:0-5706 GCA_036161055.1 Pseudomonadota bacterium | reverse complement strand
TTTCACTTTACAGGCGATCCTACCCTTCTCTTCAACATTACATCCGTTTTTTTGCTTGCGTTTGCGTTGAAAAACCGTTTTTCTTGGCAGCATGTGTTAGTCCTAGCGTTTTTTTTCTCTTTGATTGGGACTCTTTTGTACCATAACTTTGCCTCTCTAGCTTTTCAGAGGCTCGTAGATTTTGTTAGCCAGCTCCTAAATATGATTAGCGGGATTCCCGCGATACAAAATAAGGATTTAGCGAATATAGTTATTTTTAGTTATTCGCTTCAGCTCTATTTTTACTCAATTGCAGGCATCTGCCTTGCTCGTTGGTGGCAAAGTTGCTTATATAATCCCCTTGGTTTTGGTAGAGAGTTCCGTAGTCTGCGATTGCATCCACATATTTGTTCGATCGCGATGCTCGGAGTAATTTTTTGTATAGTTTTTATAGATAGACTATGGTTGTGGATACCGCTTTTAGCCTCTCCGCTTTTTATAGCAGCTTTGGGACTAATGCATTGGGTATTCGCGGCAGCAAAAATTTCTAGTTTCTGGTCTATAGGACTCTATGTAGGGTTAATATTAGCTCCTGAGATATTTGCGCCGCTGCTGGTGAGCATTGGGATAATCGATAGTTTCTTTGATCTCAGATCTAGGTATAAATTTAGTAATAAGGAATAAAAGTTATGGAAGTTATCTTGTTAGAAACAATAGGGAAGCTCGGCGATCTGGGAGACAAAGTCACAGTAAGTGCTGGGTACGGGAGAAATTTTTTAATTCCTAAAAAAAAGGCTGTCCAGGCAACCGCAGCTAATTTAGAGATATTCGAGGAAAAAAGAGCGGAGCTTGAAAAAAACGCAGAAACCAAGCTGGAGGAAGCCAAAAAGAGGGGGGAACAAATCAGCGATCTCGTTCTCAATTTAACAGCGAAAGCGGGCGAGGAAGGTAAATTATTCGGCTCAATAACTGTACGAGATATAGTCGACGCATGTTTGTCCAAGGGCATAGGAGTAGAAAAAAGCGAAATAAAACTCCCAGAAGGACCTCTCAGGAACACTGGTGATTACGAGGTGGGTGTTCAAGTTCACCCTGATCTGATTGTAAAGATGAAAATTACGGTGTCTGCCGAAGTTTAAAATCAAACTAAGACTTAAGCCTCAGGATTCAACTTGGATGACGAAACTCTTTTAAAAGTCCCACCAAACTCTATAGAAGCGGAACGCTCTATACTGGGCGGTCTTATGCTTGATGAAAATGCTTGGGATTCGATTTCTAGCATAGTGTTTCCGGAGGACTTTTATCGAGGGGATCACAGGCAAATTTATAAATGCATGGTTTCTCTAGTCGGGAAGAACAAACCTCTCGATATCATTACTATTGCAGAGGAACTTGATACGATCGATGAGTTAAAAACTGTTGGAGGAATGGCGTATCTTTCTGACCTTGTAGCTACTACACCCTCGGCTACTAATATTAGAGCTTACGCGGAAATCGTAAGAGAAAGAGCTACTATTCGGAAGCTTATCTCAGTAGGTAACGAAATCGCTGATAGCGGATTTAATCCGCAAGGGAAAGACAGCGCGACCCTTCTAGATCAAGCGGAATCCAAGGTTTTTAGGATCAGCGACGAAAGACCCAGTAACGGTGGACCTGAGTCTGTTCAACCGCTTTTAACTAAGACAATAGAGAGGATCGATGAGCTTTTTCAAACTAAGGGCGCTCTTACCGGATTGAGTTCAGGTTTTAGAGACATTGATGAGATCACCTCTGGGCTGCAGCCAGCTGACTTAATAATCGTTGCGGGTCGTCCCTCAATGGGAAAGACCTCGTTTATGATGAATCTTGTTGAAAATGCAGTAATATCTGAATCATCTTCTGTTTTGGTGTTTTCCATGGAAATGCCATCTCAATCGCTTGTGTTAAGGATGCTCTCATCTTTAGGAAGAATTGATCAAACCAAAATTAGAACCGGGAACTTGGCCGATGATGATTGGCCTCGCCTCACTTCAGCGGTTTCGCTGTTGAGTGACAAGTCCTTATTCATAGATGACACGCCTGCCCTGACCCCAAATGAGATAAGGTCTCGAGCCCGAAGAGTTGCGCGAGAGTCGGGAAACTTAGGATTAATTGTGGTTGACTATTTGCAACTAATGCAAGTTTCTGGAACCCCCGAGAACCGAGCAGGAGAAATTTCGGAGATTTCTCGCTCTTTAAAAGGCATCGCCAAGGAGTTTAACTGTCCGGTGGTTGCTGGGTCGCAATTGAACCGAAGTCTGGAACAAAGACCAGACAAGAGACCTATAATGTCCGATCTTAGGGAGTCCGGTGCGATAGAACAAGATGCCGATCTCGTTATGGGAGTTTATCGTGAGCACGTTTATAACCCCGAGGCAGAGGAGGGTCTCGCGGAAATTATTGTCCTAAAGCAACGAAACGGACCTATTGGAACAAAAAAACTCGCATTTATTGGTAAATATACAAAGTTTGAGGACCTCGCTATGGACTACCAACAATATGATGAATAGGTAATCAAGTTGGATCGGACAAAAATCACGATCAATTTGAAAGCCTTATCATCAAATCTTAAGTACGCATCTGCCCTAGCCCCGGGAAAAAAAATAATGAGCGTAATTAAAGCGGATGGGTACGGCCATGGCGCCATCAGAGTTGCTAGAACTTTGACGGCATCAAACTCATTTGCGGTAGCGCGTCTTGAGGAAGCCGAGGATTTGCGCATGGCAGGGCTGAACTCGCCAGTCTGTGTTTTAGAGGGGGTTTCGTCTGAGCAAGATTTTTTAAGAGCGAAAGAACTGGGGCTGCAATTAATTTTGCACAGTTGGTACCAAGTAACCTTATACAAAAAATATGGCCCCGGTGTGCCTATTTGGCTGAAGATTGACTCGGGAATGGGAAGGCTAGGTTTTGCTATTCATCAATGCTTGGAGGTGCTTAAAAGCGTAAACGGACTTAATCTAATCGGAATAGTCTCTCATCTGTCGCACGCCGATGATGTCAGTTCCAATCGCACCGTAGAGCAATTACAGATTTTATCGAAAGAGATTCTTCCAATTGTAAAAAAACAGAAACTTGAGTTCAATTTATCAAATTCGGCAGGCTTATTGGGTTGGAAAGAAAGTCTTAGCGACTGGATTAGGCCGGGGTTGATGCTTTTTGGAGTAAGTCCTTTTTCTGATTTTAAAAGCAGAGAGGATCTTCTTCCTTGTATGACGTTTTCTGCGCCGATCATAGCTGTGAAAGAGATTAAACGGGGACAATCGGTAGGCTATGGAGGAATATTCACTGCAGCTGAAAATACTAGGATAGCGATCGTTGCTGCGGGCTACGCAGATGGTTACCCAAGGGAAATAGAACAGGGGGCTCCTGTGTTGATAGATGGAAAGAGATTCCCTTTGGTTGGAAGAGTTTCTATGGACTTAATATGTGTGGAAATCAAAAACTCGAGAATCGAAACTGGGGATATCGCAATTTTATGGGGCGAGTCGCTCCGGGTCGAAGAGATAGCGCGATTGGCGAAGACCATTCCTTATACGTTACTTACAGGTATCTCCAGAAGGGTTGGGCGCGAGTTTTTAGAGGAGGTTTAGTATTGCCAAAACAGAGAGTGCTATTTATGTGTGCCGAGTGCGGAACGGAGTATACAAAGTGGCAAGGACAATGTTCTGCTTGCAAATCATGGAATTCTCTCAAGGAAATAAAGTCTGCCAGAGTTGAGTCTCGTGGCCTTCAAGGAGAACCTCAGCGGGCTGTAAAATTGTCGGAAGTCGCTGTACAAAAGTTATCGCGATTGAGTAGCGGGCAAAGCGAGTTTGACCGCGTTCTCGGTGGGGGTTTAGTGCCCGGATCGGTTGTTTTAATTAGTGGAAACCCCGGGGCGGGTAAAAGTACGCTTTTAACTCAAGTTTCAAGTTTTGTTTCTGGAACCGGTCCTGTTTTATATGTTGCCGGGGAGGAAAGTTTGGCGCAGGTTGCAATAAGAGCTAGTCGCTTATGTCTTGCGGTTGAAAATTTGGACATCGTTTCTGAAACTAGCTGTGAGAGACTTATATCGATTTGGCGGGAGTTGGCCCCAGACGTAGTAATCGTCGATTCGATACAGGTGATGTTTACAGAAAATAGTGATTCCTCCCCCGGGGGAGTAAACCAAGTTAGGGAATCGGCTTCAATGCTTATTAATCAAGCGAAGGTAAGCAACACGGTTTTGATTCTCGTGGGCCATGTCACAAAGGAGGGCTCTCTCGCTGGACCTCGGACCTTGGAGCACATGATAGACGCATTTATTTCATTAGAGGGTCAAAGCGATTCAAAATTTCGATTGCTACGAAGCATAAAGAATAGGTTTGGTCCAGTTAATGAATTGGGAGTTTTTGCAATGACCGAGAAGGGTTTGAGGGAAGTAAAAAACCCTTCATCGATTTTTCTTTCTCGGTCGCCAGAATTGAAGCCTGGAAGTGTTGTCATGGTAGTTTGGGAGGGAACTCGTCCGCTCCTGCTGGAGATTCAAGCCTTAGTCGACGGAAGCGTTTTGGGTCAAGCTAGACGCGTGGTCGTTGGTTTAGAACAAAATCGGCTTGCGATGTTGTTGGCAATTTTGAATCGACATGGCGGTCTGCAGGTCGCAGATCAGGACGTATTTGTTAATGCAGTGGGCGGAATCAGAATATCTGAGACTAGCAGCGATTTAGCGTTACTTGCCTCAGTGATTTCATCATTTAGAAACTGGATTTTACCCCGAGACCTAGTAATTTTTGGAGAGGTCGGGTTGTCTGGAGAAATAAGACCGGTTCCAAATGGTCAAGAGAGAATCAGAGAGGCTTTCAAGCACGGGTTTAAAGTAGCAATAATTCCCCATGGGAACCGGCCAAGTAAATTAATTGATAAGTCGATAAAAACTATTCCCGTAAAGGATCTCAGTGAAGTGATTGCTAATCTAGAAACCTTAAGTTCGACGAATTAGTTGAGTTTTTTATACTTAACACGCTCGGGCAAAATTTCCTTTTTCCCTAATCGTTTAAGACGGTCTTTTTCGTAATCAGAGTAATTCCCTGCGAAGAAATTAACAGTACTTTCACCCTCAAAGGAAAGAATATGGGTGCATAACTTATCCAGAAACCAGCGATCGTGGGAAATGATCATTATGGAACCAGGGAAAGTTTGAATTGCACTCTCTAAAGCTTGAAGTGTTTCGACATCCAAATCATTAGTAGGTTCATCGAGCAGCAGAAAATTAGCACCTTTTTTTAATAATTTGGCGAGATGCACTCGGTTTCTTTCTCCGCCAGAGAGATCTCTGATGAATTTCTGCTGGTCCGATCCTCTGAAATTGAAGCGCCCCACGTAACTTCTTGATGACGTCTCATATTTTCCGATTTGTATAAGTTCGTTTCCACCTGAGATTTCTTCCCAGACCGTTTTTTCCCCTTGTAACGAATCTCTAGATTGGTCTACGTAACCCAAGTTTACGGTTTCTCCTAGCGAGACTTGACCAGTATTGGGTTTCTCCTCACCGGTAATAATTTTAAAAAGAGTTGATTTTCCTGCGCCGTTCCCTCCGATTATCCCAACTATTGCTCCTTTTGGGACAGAAAAATTCAGATTCTCTATTAGCATTTTTTCTCCGAAGCTCTTGGATAAGTTTTCGACCTCCAAGACTTTTTCTCCGAGCCTCTCTCCAGGGGGTATATATAGCTCTTGCGTTTCGTTTCT
>JAYYDI010000019.1:0-3364 GCA_036161055.1 Pseudomonadota bacterium | reverse complement strand
GTTGTTCAGAGTAAAAAGCTCTCTAAATTCCCTGAGATAAGAAGGGATTTATCGTTTGTTGTCGATGAGGAGATCACAGTTTCAGAGATGATTTCGCTCGTTAAACAATGTTCTGATTTGCTTAAAGACCTGATCGTTTTTGATGTCTATCAGGGCGATGGTATTGATTTAAATAGAAAAAGTATAGGATTGGGCTTGACCTTCCAGGACGCTTCACGCACTCTTACAGACACTGAGGTTGATACCGCAATATCAGATATTGTTAATCATTTAAGGTCTAAACTGAAAGCTGAGCTTAGGGAATAAGAGTGGCAGCACTTACGAAAGCAGAAATGGCTGAGACGCTTTATTTGGAGCTTGGTATAAATAAGCGCGAGGCAAAAGACTTAGTGGACTTGTTTTTCGAGGAAATCCGAGTATCCCTTGAGGCAAATGAAGAGGTTAAGCTTTCTGGGTTCGGCAATTTCGAATTGAGGGATAAGCGCCAAAGGCCTGGCAGAAATCCGAAAACAGGTGAGGACATACCCATATCTGCGCGAAGAGTAGTTACCTTTAGGCCCGGTCAAAAATTAAAGGCTAGAGTAGAAGTCTATGCTGGACCAGAAAAACGAAGGTGATTTGCCTCCAATACCAGGGAAACGATATTTCACTATAGGAGAAGCCAGTTCTTTGTGCTCAGTCAAACCTCACGTGCTCAGGTATTGGGAACAAGAATTTACCCAACTTAACCCGGTAAAGAGAAAAGGTAACAGGAGGTACTATCAACGAGAGGACCTGCTCACAATACGGTTGATTAAATCCCTGCTTTATGAGCATGGCTACACCACTGAGGGAGCAAGGAAACAACTCATTGGTGAGAAGGCTAAGGAAAATAAATCGAGATATAAGCAGCTGATTGGTCAGACACTATCTGAGCTGGATGAGATCTTAATAATTTTGAAGGCATGAATCCTTTGCAGTCAACATTCGATAAAAAAAATTGGGTCGCAACGCTGGGTCGAATAGCTATAAAATTTGGGTTTTTAAATAAATATAAAAAAACAAACTACTCGGGGCGTGGCGCAGTCTGGTAGCGCACCACACTGGGGGTGTGGTGGTCGTAGGTTCAAATCCTGCCGTCCCGACCAAACTAAAGGTCCAGTGCGATGAAAACGATCATTCTAGCTGAACTGTTTTACTCTCTTGATAAAATGGCCCTCTTTTGGAAACTTTTGTCATTCTAATTCAGGCCGGCGGGTATTTTCGAGTTCTGATATTTTTCGCGATGAGCACTCTTATTTGCTTTCTCCTCTGCTTAATTTTTCCGAGGTTTTGGTCTGCTCTAGTTTTCGCTAGTGGCCCTGTCGAACCTGCCTATGATTACCAGAGCAGTCCGCCATCAGGGGCTGGTCTTATTTTTTCGAGTGTTTACATAATGGGTGGACTGATTTCCCAGAGTGCGGGGTACCACTTTCTTGAGGGCGAAGATCTGTTTTTTTACTTAGCACCGCTTTTCCTAATGTCTGTAGCCGGTTTTTTAGATGATATCTTTGAATTTCCGTGGTTCCCTCGCTTAGTTTTTTATTCCTTGATCTCACTTTTCTTCGTTGCTCTTACCCAGCCATCAGGACTTCTTTCAGGACATGAAACCCAAATTTCTGAAATCATAAGCCTCTCGCTCTCGGTATTAGTCCTTTTATGGATAACCAATCTTTATAACTTTATGGATGGTATTGATGGCTTAGCCGCTAGCCAGGCAATTTTTGTTCTCGTCTCCGTTTCGTTTATAAGTTTATTTTTTGGCGAATCGACGCCCTCTCCTTTTTTATTTTTTTTGATCGGGCCTTTACTTGCTTTTTTGTCTCTGAATCTGCCAAAAGCTAAAATTTTTATGGGTGATTCGGGTAGTCTCTTTCTCGGATTCTTTTTCGGAATCACGCTCTTGCATGAAATCGATGTTCCAATATGGTGTTGGTTGATTCTTTTAGGTTGGTTCATAGCAGATGGAACCTGTACTGCCATAGTTCGTTTTCTAAGGGGAGAAAATCTTGCTAAAAAACATCAATCTCATGTCTATCAGCATTTGAGCAGAAAGTTCGGGGTTTGGAAGGCCTTAATGGTAGTTCATTCTTGCAATTTGTTTTGGTTGTTTCCCATGGCATCGTTTTGCTTTCTCAATCCTCAAATTGGAGGCCAAATTTTTATTGCTGCCATTCTTCCTTTATTTGTGCTTCACCTTTATTCTGGATGCGGGCAGGCTAAGCCTTATTTCCTTCGAGACAAGTAAATGTTTGATAAAAAGAAACGAGTTAACTTGCGCGCTAAAAACAGGGTAATAGGTTTGATCGGTCTTGATTTGGTGCTTCTATGTTTTGCTTTATGGCTTTCGATTGCTCTTCGTTACGGAGACTTATACAAGGATATGTCACCTTTTTGGTGGCAGTTCCCTCTTGTCTCCGTTGTTGGCGTGCTTGTTTTTTCAAAGCTTGGGCTGTATAGAGTTTTCGCGCGCTACATAGGATTTAGTATTCTTCGACCGGTGATGGGAGGTGTTTTGGCTTCAGCGCTAGTGGCATCTCTGACCGCTTTCGTTTTAGACGTGGCCTCTTTTCCGCGGTCGGTCCCAATTATATTTTGGTTCATCGCTGTTTCACTGCTTTTCGGTGCACGAATTTTTGGTATCAATTATGTGTCTCGTTTGTTTTATGCTCGACCAAATCCTGAGTCCGTAGCGATTTATGGTGCTGATCGATCTGGAGCGCAGCTAGCGCTCTTACTACTAAATGATCAACGTTATCAACTAGTAGCTTTTGTTGATGCTAATAAAAAGAAACGAAGAACCCTTATACATGGGGTACGAGTCTATGACTTAGATAACATTAATAGGCTTGCCCGTGATTTAAAAATAAAAAGAATTTTCGTGACTGATGATCTAAAAGACCATCCTTCGGGATTAGCCGTCCTAGATAGACTCTCTGACTTGCCTGTTTTCATAAGCGCTTTGCCGAAATTAAATGATTTTTTGGCAGGCAGATTGGATCGGTCCTCTATCCAAGAGGTAGGTATTGGCGATCTGCTAGGCCGAAGGGTTGTGCCTCCGAAAAGAGAGCTTATGCACGCGGCTGTAGACAAGAAAAATATTCTGATCACCGGCGCAGCAGGAACAATTGGTTCAGAGTTATGCCATACAATACTCCAGCACGATCCCTTGAGCCTAATTCTGCTAGATCATTCGGAGATAGCGCTTTATAACTTGCAAAATCAGTTGAAAAAAAAATCTGGTAATCGGATCAAGATTATTTTTCTGCTGGGCTCTATTTTAGATCAGGAATATTTAGAGAGCGTGCTCTCAAAATTTCGAATAGATAAAGTCTACCATGCGGCG
>JAYYDI010000018.1:0-15502 GCA_036161055.1 Pseudomonadota bacterium | reverse complement strand
TTTTGATGCTCCATGGGAATGCACCATTGCCCCACTGGACACTTGCGGCCTTATAAAATTAAAGGGCACCCAGTATAAAAAGATCTTCAAAAACAATGACCCTTGGATCAAAATACTCATGGAAAATTATCAAGCATGGTTGCCAAAGGCTAGTTGGCTCAGCCCAAAACCAGATTTTAATTCTGCCAGCTCTACATTGTTCGACACTTTAGCAGTTCACTTAACATATTCAGAGCGGTTCCTAATCATGGAAGATCTGCCACTAAAAGTTACAGATGAGGGTTATACCGTTTTAGATGAAATAAATGGGAGATTTGTGCGTTGCGCAGTCGGCTGGAAGGATCAAAGCGCCTTCGAGGATGAGCTGGTTGACATATTGACTAACCGCGGTGGGACATATTTTGAACCGGTTAGGAGAGACGGCCCAACACTTTTTGGACCGTCTCAGGGGACCTGTTAATACCAGGAGAAAAAAACCTATTTTGAATTAGAACCCTAACTTAATTTCTGCTCCCCATATCCTAGGCTCATTTACATAACCAGTATTATTAGCGAAGTCAATCCCACCGATCAGGTTATCCTCGTCAGTGATATTGCGACCAAAAAATCCTATCTCCAGGTCTGAACTGAGATTCCGATATCCAATTCGCAACCCACCTTCAAATTGGGTGTCAAAAGTATATTCTATACTCTGATATAGAAAATCTGAGGTTTCCCCCTTCCATCTCCAGTCTGTGAAAACATAAAGCTCATTTCCGTCGCTGAGGGGGTAGGAATATGCTATTTCTAAATTGCCAGTCCATTCTGGCGCGTGCTGGAAGGGATTGCCGTCGATTAGCGCATTGCCCTCCGGCGTTAACGGATCAAGAGGCGTGGTTAATGGTCCAGGCGGGAGTGAGAGGCTAGGGTCACCGATTTCAGTGTCGGCGTATCCAAAGCCCGCAGAGATTATCAAATTTTCCGTAACAGCGTATTCGATTTCAGCTTCGAAACCATGCGCCTTACCCTCCTCTGCGTTAAGAAGGGTAGTCGAATTTGACTCTCCTCCGATTGCGACTAACTGCATGTCATCAACTTTGTAACTAAAAACAGCTAAACTGTAACGAAATCGCTCAGCCTCACCCTTAATACCAATCTCGTAAGAAATAATTTCCTCAGAGCCAGCTGTTGTGACTTCTGTATCGTCTTGTATCCGATCCTGGATTGATGGCGCACGGAAGCCCGAGGCTGCTCTCAGGTAGGTTTGCGTGGATTCCGACCAGTCATATGATAGCGACACATCAAAGCTTAAAAACTCATCCTCAAGGGAAATTGGCACCGTTGCTATCGCACCTGTTAGGTCGATAGGATCAGCATCTTTCTCGTCGTCTGAGTAACGCAACCCTCCAGTCAACGTCAATTGATCTGAAAAATCGTATGAGGCCTGTCCAAAAACGGCCCAAGAAGTATTTTCAATGGTGTTAATAGAGTTGGATGTAAAGGCGGTAGCCCCAGCATTTTGGCTATTAGATATACTTACAAGCTTATCATCAAAGTAAATGCCCCCAAACTGATAGTTTAGTGGCCCGTCTAAATTACTTGCGATGCGAATTTCCTGTGTGAACTGAGTAACGTCCCTATCTCCACCAGTGTCAATGTTCACAACAAAAGGAGAGTTGAAAGGACTAAACGGAGAACTGGCTGGCCCAGCTGGCCTTCCCGGGCATGTAAATAAACACCCAAATCCACCATCTATATCCCCCCGAGCGAAATAATCTATTGTGCGAAGATATGCCGTGATAGACGTGAAGGTGTGGTCCGAGAGTTCCCAGTCCACCTTTAAGGTAGTACCAAGTTGTCGTGCAGAATTCCGCCCACCATCTCCCCCAGGAGCATCAGCAGTGGGCCGCCCTTTCCCACTATCGTGAAAGACGACGTCTCTTTGATAATTTTCATTCAATTCGTTAGTTCCAGTGTCAATCACGTTCGCTCGGAAAAGGCTGCCGCCTCTCTCTGAATTCTCCTGCTTATGGCTAAGTAGTACTTTTACATCATCTTTAGGTGTCCAGAGAAACTGAATCCTGGCGGCTAAAATATCGTGACTATTTAGTTTAGTGCCTAAGATTGGGTTGTTTACCCAGTCCCCCCTGTTTTGGTTCAAGACTGAGAGGCGCCCCATTAGTTTATCCTCTATAAGCGTTCCACTGACGGCGCCCTCAAAGTTCAGTGTGTCATAGGTTCCGCTTTGTACATTGATGTATCCTTCAAAATCTTCAGTGGGTAATGCCGACTTGACATGCACAAAACCGGCTGTTGTATTTCTGCCAAAAAGCGTCCCTTGTGGTCCTCTGGCTACCTCAATACTCTCCATATCGAAAATAGGAAAAGCCCGCAAAGTCGATAATTCCACAGGAACATCATCAAAGATTACCGTTACGGGTTGCGAGGCGGCGGCAGTAAAGTCTGCATTTCCCAATCCTCTGAGATAAAAGCGCGGGGCTCCACGACCGTTTGAGGATTCTATATGCAAACCAGGCACCGCGCTTCTGAGTTCCATAATGTCTCCGCCACCAGCAAATCGGGCGTTCATGCGGTCTCCGTTTAACTGCGTAATCGAAATTGGCACATCAGTAATATTCTCATCTCTCTTCTGGGCCGTTACTACAACTTCTTCCAAGTAGGTTTTATCTGCATAACTTCCTGTTATGAAAATCAACCCTAAACCTGAAGCAATTATTACTTTCCGGCTCCACTGAACTAGTTTTCCTTTCAACATCAACAAACACTCCCAAAGGGTCAAAATCTATACCAATCATTTGAGGTTGGTGACCCTACTCAAAACTTGAAATTCAATAGCTCCCAACTTGTTTAAACCCTGGATCAATTTGTCTTCTCGGATTTTGATGGGGTCCCTTTGCTTTAATAGAGGCTGCCGTCACAAAATTTTATTGAATATTGACCAGGTGTAATGTTTAAGTTTTTCGCTATTCCCCAAGTAAGTTCTGCAATATTTAGGCCAAAACATAAAAGCTCGAAAAAGGGCTTTTTGGTTTCGATTCGACGTTTTTTTTAAAATCGTTGAAACAAGAACAGGCCGCAACGCGCCCATTTGGTGCTTATTGTCCCAAATCTGGGGCATATCTGATTGGACTTTAATCTTTTTTGAGGGGGTTCTTTGAATAGCAACGAAATCTCGATCTCTGCCTTTTCTCAGAGAGCAAAAAACGTTGAGAACGAGACAAAAAAGTTCATTGTTCACAGACGGTTTACTCTCTATCAGATGCGCTTTTGGACCTTGGAATCCCTCTCTTATAAAGTTCCCAATTCCCCGTGATTTCCGCAACGACTTTACTACCGACCAGGTATCCTGACTCTAGCGCAATTTCAAGTCCAGCATAATTTCTGTCGCTGGCTTCTCTAACTAAATTCTCAGCCGCAGTTCGACTTGGGGGTTGCATAGTGAAATTGCTGCCAGTTCTCAACACCATAAGTCTATCTTTCCTCGCTCGCTTGATTCGATCCAGCCAAAGCAACGAGAGATAAGTGCCGGTATCCTCCATCGCCGCCGTCACCATATTTCCTTTACCCTCTGTCCAGTAACTCATCAACCTATTTGCCCAATCATTCAAAAGAGCTCCATGCCAAAAAGTTAGCGCCGAGATACTATCTCCTTTCATCACTCTTGGGGTTCCGCGAGCTGCAGGATGAAACTCATAGAGTAATCGTTCACGCTCAGCAGACTCATTATTCGGCAAATCTGTATCTTTGGTTAGCTGATAGGCCCACTCAGTCAACTTGCTATTCAATCGAAAAATCTCACCCGTGGGCTCGGGCTTATTTTTATCGAATGGCCTACTAGTAAATCGCGGAAAAAAGCCAAAGGGCCAGTCGTCAGGAATTTCTCTTGCATCGATTTGGTGACCCAGATCACCATCAAGAAGATATTCAGCCCAAACAGCAGAACCCACAGTTGCGTCTTCAGGATCGATACCCGCAATACCAACAACTAACCAGTAAGCTTCTGAAAGATCGAATCGTTGGTCCATCCCTAAAGCCATTGTCGCTGCCGCAGATTTCGCTGTGCCAATTCCAGTCGCCATCAAAAGAACATCTTCTTTTGGGTCGTAATACAAATCCCGATAGCCCTGGAAAGGGAGGGTCTCAGGAAATTTGCGATTATCTAACCAGATCTGCAACTCTCCAACCTTATCATCAGAATCAGTACCAATTTCGAACATTGTTACTATAACGACTTTGACGCTACGGGGCTCCGCCGCGACAACGTCAGCTTTCCCCTCCGCGAAGATCGACTGGGCCAGTAGAAGCGTGCTCCCTAATATTTTCAGTAGAGCTGTACAATCCAAAAAAGATTTTTTTATCAAATTACGCACTCCTATGATCCTATGTTCTCGAGTTTAAATACGCTCAGCGAGCCATAGCTTGCAGCGCTACTTACTATTTAAACCCGCAGTTATTCAGTTGAAGATTTACCCGTTGGAACCGCAAAATCAAGTATTCTCCTTTTAGTTTCGACACGGACTATTAGCTTCAAGGCTCAGATCAATCGTTTTTTTACCGCTAACGCCAAGGTTCAGACCCATTGTGTTTTGGTAGGTCCCAGATTTTTCTTCCCGAGTGGTCTGATGTCTCGTAACGAGAGAAAAATCTTTCAAGCGCTGAACGCATCTCGAGACCTATTTTCCCTTCGGGCGCCGTTATCGGTAACCGCTCGCTTTTCTTCGCCCCCAACTGAAACCAAATCTCTCTGTAACTATCTTCGGGTCTCTGCTTGTAATAGCGCACTAATTTAAGGTTGCCATCATGAATCATCCGCGCGTTTCCATACTCTGCGTATTGATAGCGACGAAAATCTTTTATCTCTTTTCCACTTAGAAGTGGGACAAGGCTTTTCCCAGGGCCTGCGTAATGTGTTTGAAATTCAATTTTTGATAACTCTAAAATAGTAGGAAACAAATCATAAAGATTTACGAATTCCTGTCTTATTTGGGCCCGCTTGACTAGATGCTCTGGGCCATATATCACAAGCGGTATATTTATAGATTCTTGATAAAGATTTTGAGGCCGGGTCGCATTTCCTTTTCCGTAGAGCCCATACTGCCCAGTCATGTGTCCGTGATCAGACGTAAAAATGATGTAGGTATTCTTCAACAAATCGCGAGATTCTAATGCATCTACGAGCTGGCCTACCTGCTCGTCAACTAGCGTAACTGCCGCTAAATACTGAGCAATATTTTCCGCATGAACTTTTTCGAGGTCCTCGGCGTTCGCTACCGAGTCCTGAACACGATCTGCTCTACTCGCCAAAGATCCTTTTGGTTCCAGCTGCACTATCTCCGAGCCAACCGAACGATAGCTCTCAACTAATCGCTCTGGCAAAGCAGCGAAAGGGAAATGCGGTTGAGTAAACATGACAAACGTCGCAAAGGGCTTTGAACCCGCTCTGGTAATAAATCTAATTGCGTTCTCGGCTAAGAATCGAGCCTGAATACCAGTGTATTTTTCAGGAATTCCGTTTCTTGAAAAATATACTCTTCCAGAATGCAAATATTGATTAATCCATCCAGCTTCGCGCTCATCATATGTAAGAAACTCATCGAATCCTTCTCTCCCAATCCAATCTCTTGTATCTGCATGCCATTTACCAAAAAGCCCGACGGCGTAACCATTTTCTGAAAGCTCATCTGAGATTAATCTCTCGCCCTCTAACCAGTTATCCTGGCTACTATCCGAAGTACTTAAAAAATCATGAACGCCATGTTGGGAGGGTGTTTTCCCTGTAAAAAAACTTGCTCTGGCTGGCGAACATACGGGAACTGGGGAAATTGCTTCGTCGAAGCGGACTCCATTTTGGGCTAAATAATCAATGTTCGGCGTTTGTATTCTGGGGTCATATTGTCCGAGGGCCCACTTACCCTGGTCGTCCGTCATTATGACCAGGAAATTGGGCGGGGAATCAGCAAACGGCTTGACGAAGGGACCAAAGAAAAGCCAAATTCCAAGCGTAAGTCCGATAATTTTGCTCTTATCCATTTGTTTTCCTTTTTCTATGGTCATGCTTTAGAGAATAAAAAAGTCAACGATCTTTTATTTTAACCCTCTATTCGAGTCAGCCTTTTCTCAAGATACCAACTGCTTAATATCAAGCAAATAACACTGAGAAGGACCAAGCACTGAATAAAAAGGCATAAGCCAAGCACGTATTTTATTTCACCGGAAAATTCAACAACCTGACTGCTAAACCAAGGAGCAAGAGCCGATCCAATGCCGCCTGCGATAAGAAGATAGGCAACATTTTTGTGAGTAGGATTCAACACAAAACTTAACCCGAAGGAAGTGTAACCATTGAAAGTTGCGCCAATCGACGCGCCGAGGAAATATCCTAAGATTAACACTAATTGGAAGTCAGCTAAGGAAAGTATCGATCCCAAACTCGTGGCACCAACGATTAACATGGTGATTAAAAAATACTCTACTCGAATGCGAGAAACGATGTAAGTCCCCAACAAAGATCCAAAAAACGCACCAACAAAAATATTTGTTAGGATACTGCCGGCTTGAACAATACCAACATCGAGAGCTTGCTCCACGTATAATGGCGCCCAAATAAAAATAGAGATCTTGGACAACATAAAAAACGCGACGCTGCCACCCACCGCTAATATTCTTGGATTCCACTCAGTTGGCCCCTTTAGCTCATTATGATCGCGGTTCGCAACTTCTAGGTCAGTTACTGAGGCGACTAGAGCAATTATCAAAGTAACGATTGCTACCAGAGCGTAAGTAGCGCCCCAATGAAAGCCAGATGCAATAAACCAGGTCGTCAACGAGGTGAAGAAAATCCCACCTCCGTTAAACGCCGCATCCTGTCCAATCAACATAGTTTGCCTTGGCTTCCCTTGCCAAAGCAGGCTGACCAACGTGCTTGCCCCGCACACTTGAATACTGGCAAGGATGCCGATTACGAATAGGAATAACTTCATGGCCGCGTCATTTTCGGAAAGGAGTAAACCTGCAACAGCCAGCATTTGGAGTCCATAGCCTAAAATCACACTCGTTCGGAGTCTAATGAAATCAAAAATGAAATAGGAAATTAAGTACCCGATAAAAACTCCTACGGTAAAATAACCGAAGCGAGCAACTGCTTCTGTTAAAGTAATAGCCAGCGCCTTAGACATGGGTTCACTTATCAAACCAATCGGATTGAGGAAGCCAGACATGACAAATGAGGCTATTATGCAGATAAAGATGGTTTTTACTCGGTTCATTGCTTGACCGACAGTCCCTTGGTTTCAATAATTGGCCACCAGTAGGCTGACCTTGAGGCGCCAAGAACATTATGAGTGAAAAGCCAGATCTTTTTTTGCTATCCAGAGCGGGAATTGACGAGGGATAACATGACTCAAATGTCGCAAAGCAGTATAACACTAGTTCTTAACATTCAAAGGTTTTTATAAGCTTGCGCTTGCCTATTCTGCCCGAAGAATCAACCATTCCTATCTGTGATTTCTCTGATTGGAACGATAGTAACGAACCAAGTTCAAGAGAGAATTTCCTAAAAACCTGGGATTATGCATTTCGGACGTTTGGTTTCGTGATGCTTGTTAATCATGGTTTGGAAAAAAAATACCGTGCCTTGAACAGCCAGTTAGAGCTCTTTTTCCAACTTCCTTTAAAAGAAAAAATGATCTTTAAGATTTCCGAGAAATACGGGGACGGAGGGTTTACGCCTAGAGGCCGCGAGAATGTTTCCAAAACTTTTTTCGACACGATGAAGTTTAGTCGACCGCCTGACGCTGTTGAAAGCCTAATTCTCTCCGATCGCAGTGCCCGAGGCCTGCCCTCAATTAAAAATGGTTACAATAACGACGAATTGCTTAAAACCTTTCGTTCGCTGCAAAGCGGGCTTAGCGAGCTCACGCTCTCAGTCATGGAGCTAATGGCAATTTGCTTGGGATTGCAGAGGGGTTTTTTCTTCAAATTTTATGCGGACAAAAAGGCCTCAACGCGAGACCTAAGAGCGGCGCATTATTTCATGGAACCGCTTGAAAAAGGTAGACCCCTTCCCTATGGCGAACACACTGACTATACAGGCTTTACATTTTTATGGCGAAGCACTGAAAACGGCTTGCAGTGTCTTGACCAGAGAAAAACCCAAATCATCCTTGATAAGGACTTTGAAAAGCTGATGAACACCAGTTCAAAAAGTCCATGGATAGACGTTCCTATTTTAGATGGCTATGAAGATGCCATTGTGATAAATGCTGGAGACTTGATCGAGAGGTGGACCAACGGTTATTGGATTAGCAACGTTCATCGTGTAATTGGCCAAAACCCATCTCCCGCCCAAAGAAATTCACCCGTCCTCGGCCCTATTTCGATTGCACATTTCACAGGGCCAGCGGGAAGCACGAAGGTCAAAGTATTAACTGAGTCGGCGAAAGTGCGTTCAACTGGAAAAATTAAACCGGGTTGGGAAACTCCCATAACTGCAAGCGAACACCTCTTGATGAAATTAAAGGCCTCTAATAAATAAAACATTAAAGATTTGATAGTTATTTCCGTTCTCTGTCACCCTACTTAAAAACAGTGGTCTTAGGACTTTTTTGACGCCCTAGCACTTAATATTCAAGCTGGCCTCATCCCGCTTTCGACCCTAACAGAAACTTTTCTCGGATAAGATAAAAATTTTTTAAGCCTACTCTTCTTTATTCCGCAACCCGGCCAGGTCTCGACTTTCACCCAGTCACGCGCACAAAAACACTATTGGAACTTAGCTGGAGGGAAAAGAGAAGCTCGAAGTATCGTTGGTCTCACGAGATGGCCAACGCTGGGAAATCGTTTTCCTTCTTGTGTAAAAACGCACTCCGTCTGGCCCGTATGCACTGAGGTCTCCAAACAAAGAACGCTTCCAACCACCAAAACTGTGATATGAGACCGGAACCGGGAGAGGCACGTTAATTCCAACCATACCCGCATCAACATTGTCTGAAAAATACCTAGCTGCCTCACCATCTCTGGTAAAAAGACAAGCACCATTTCCGTATTCATGCTCACTCACCAACTTCATTGCTTCTTCTAAGCTATCGACATGAACTACACAGAGCACTGGACCGAATATCTCGTTTCGGTAACAAGTCATATTCGGTTTTACCTTATCAATCAGTGTTCCACCTAGAAAAAATCCCCGATCTTCATCGTTCAGCTGAGCCAAACGGCCATCAACAACAAGTTCCGCTCCTTCCACTTCCGCACTTTCAATTAAGCTGATAACTTTCTTTTTATGTTCAACCGAGATAAGCGGACCGAAGTCGTTATTATTGTTTTGCGGACCTCCTACCTTCAAACCCAACATTTCAGTTTTAAGGTTTGTAATCAAATCCCTCGCAGTTTGTTGCCCCACGACAACTGCGACAGATATAGCCATGCAACGCTCACCGGAGGATCCAAACGCTGCTCCCGTCAAGGCTTTTACTACATTAGGAAGATCGGCATCGGGCATAATGATCGCGTGGTTTTTCGCACCACCAAGCGCCTGACATCTCTTACCTTCGCTAGTTGCTTTATTATAAACAGCCTCGGCTACAGGAGTTGAACCTACGAAACTAATGGCCTTTATAGACGGATCGGTAAGCAGGACATCGACAACCTCTTTACCACCATTAACTACATTTAAAACACCGTGGGGAAGGCCTGCTTCATGTGCCAATTGAGCAACGTATAAAGCTGCCGATGGATCTTTTTCTGACGGCTTCAGTACAAAGGTATTCCCGCAAACAATTGCAAGCGGATACATCCAAAGCGGCACCATCACTGGGAAGTTGAAAGGGGTAATCCCTGCAACAACGCCGAGAGGATGAAATTCGCTCCAAGAGTCTATTCCCGGACCAACATTCTTAGAAAACTCTCCTTTCAAGATTTCAGGGGCGAAGCATGCAAACTCTACATTCTCGATTCCACGCTGCACCTCACCCTCAGCATCATGCGGTATCTTCCCATGCTCTCTACCAATCAAATAGCCAATCTCAGTCGAATTCTTTTCAAGTAGCGATTTGAAGCGAAACATAACCTGAGCTCTTTTGGCCGGCGGAGTCGCTCGCCAAGAGGGGTATGCGCTTGAGGCTGCCTCGATAGCGCTTCGGGTTTGCTCTGCCGAAGCCATAGCTAACTCTGAAACTTGGATTCCCGTTGCGGGGTTAGTCAAAGGCATTGTTGCAATATTTTCAGTGACATTCTTGCCATCAATTAGATGGCCCACAATCTCCATAATTACCCCTTGTTTTACCCGACCGCAAAATCGCACGCACGAAATGATTAAGTCCAGTCTCTTAAATTGCAAGATGTGCTGCAAGCAAAAAATGTCTGCTTAAAAAAAGTGTCCATTTCTTCACTGGAGATTTCTCTATCAACCTAAAAATAAAACTGAGACGCTGCCCTTATATAATTGAGGGCGAAAAGACGTTGATTCCTCAGAAACAAAAAAAAAGATAGACTAGATATGTCAATCTGCTGCCAAGCGAGAGAAAACTTGAGAGAAGAGTTAAGTAGTCAAGACTATATTTTGTCCTTTTCTTGCCCTGACCAGTTGGGAGTGGTGGCTCGATCAACATCCTTACTAGCGGAAAGCGGGGCTTTTGTAACTGAAATCTCTAACTATTCCGACCCTATAAGCCAGACATTTCATATGCGCGTTGTCTTTGATAATCGAAATTTAAATACCAACGAATTGGACTTTGAGTCCGAGTTCAAAAAACTGGCATCTGAGTTTCAGATGAGCTATCAGATTAGGCCTAAGAATCAAAAGCCTAAGATCTTGATTGCGGTTTCTAAATATGACCATTGTCTTAACGTTTTACTTAACAAATGGAAATCAGGTGTCCTCCCTGCGAGTGTCTGCGGGATTGTGAGTAACCACGAAGATGCTAGAAAAATATCAGATTGGTATGATTTACCTTTTTACTGGCTACCGATAACCCCCGAGACAAAAAAAGATCAGGAGGGGCGTTTTCAAAGTATTATCGACGAATTAGATATTGATCTGCTTGTATTAGCGCGCTATATGCAAATTCTGAGCGAGGACTTTTGCGAACGGCTGCGAGGGAAAGCCATAAATATTCATCATTCTTTTCTCCCCAGCTTTGCTGGTTCAAGGCCTTACCATCAGGCTTATGAGAGAGGTGTGAAGGTCATAGGAGCAACCGCTCATTACGTAACCCCCGAGTTAGATGCTGGACCAATAATTGTTCAAGAAGTTCGTCCGATCACCCATGAAACAACTGTCGAGCAGATGGTCCATCTGGGACACGATATTGAGACTACTGCACTTTGTCAGGCTGTTCGGCTCCACTGCGAAGAACGAGTCCAGATCAATGGAAACCGAACGGTAATCCTATAGACCTATCTGAAATCAATCTCCTCTTTAAGAGAAGTTTAAACCCTCATATTTTCCCGAGTCCCGCCATTCTTTTAACTTCTTGAAATAACGAGTGGGCCCTCCGCCATATGCTCTGTAGTAGCGCCCATTTTTTTTAGGTTGGCCTTCATTGTTGTAATAACCGGGTGTGCAGGGGTCATCATTCATAGTCGACACCTTTTGCCCGGAACTGATTACCTGGTCGACCCAAGACTGCTCCGCTTCGACAGAAGCCTCCACTCTCGCTAACTTATTCTTTCTGACATAACCCAAAATATCGGCTATCGTTTTCGCTTGCTCATCTAGGTGATGAGGGACGTTGAACGAAATGGTCGACTGCACACCATGCATGACAAAACAATTTGGGAACCCCTCAGTGTGAATTCCATGGAGGGTCCTTGGCCCGTCTCTCCACTTCTCGCTCAATCTGCGTTCGCCTTTCCCTGAAAGGTCGATTCCAACCCGCCGCTCCATAGATGATCCAACCTCAAAACCTGTTGCGAAAATAATGCAATCGACCGCATACTCTTTGCCTTTAACTATTAGTCCGTGTGGAGTAATCGAGTCCACTCCCCTCCCGTCAGTATCCAAAAGCGTAACGTTTTCTCTGTTGAAAGAATTCAAATATTCGTCATGAAAGCAGGGTCTTTTGCAAAACATATCGTAATAAGGCTTTAATGCTTCGGCAGCCTCTTTATCGATTACAGTATCTTCGACTCGGGCACGGATTTCCTCCATTTTCCTGTACTGAGCCAAACTAATTGGATCAACTCCTAAATCAACACCCCGCTTTTTTTCTCGGAACGCCTCAATCATTTTGTGCATTAAGTCTGTCCAACCATCCGCAACCAAATCCTCGTCTTCTCGAACGCCATTAGTAACGTTGGTAAAATTCTGAATTCTCCGCTCTTGCCAACCAGGCTCTAGATTCTTGTACCAGTTTATATCGGTGGGTTCATTCCCTCTGATATCGATTGTCGAGGGAGTTCTTTGGCATACATAGAGCTGCTGAACGCTCTGGGCTAGCTTAGGAACGACTTGAACAGCTGTGGCACCGCTTCCGATGATCGCAACTCGCTTATCTCTCAAACCGCTGAGATCTCTGTTTCCACCTGATCCTGTATAACTGTAATCCCAGCGGCTTGTATGGAACATGTGTCCTTCAAATTTTTCGATGCCTGGGATCCCAGGAAGCTTCGGCTTAGTCAAGTTGCCTGTGGCTAAAACCAAAAACTTAGTATGAAGCGAATCACCTCGATCAGTCAGTACTTTCCAAGAGCTTGAGCCCTCTTTCCATTCGGCATCGACCATTCGTGTTTGAAAAAGCGCATTACCATAAAGACCGAAATGCTTTCCGATCGATCTACTGTGCTCGAAGATCTCGTCTCCGTGCGCATATTTCTCGCTTGGCATGTATCCTACTTCTTCTAAGAGCGGCATATATACATATGACTCTATGTCACATTGGGCGCCAGGGTATCTATTCCAGTACCAGGTCCCACCAAAATCTGCTCCCTCCTCTACAACCGTTATGTCTTTGTAGCCGATAGCGTTGAGCCGAGCAGCCGCCAGAAGACCACCGAAGCCTCCCCCGACAATAACAATGTCAGTTTCTCTAACAACAGATTCTCGCTCTGGAATAACTTTCGCGGAGGGGTCTTCACTGAAGTAGGAAAATTTCCCTTTGACCTCTACGAACTGGTCACTGCCGTCACTTCTGAGCCGTTTTTCTCTCTCGGCTCGATATTTCTCTCTCATCTTTTTAATTTTTTCTTGAAGGTTGTCGTTGTAACTCATTCCAAAGTTTTCCTTAACGCTGAGGGCTCTAAACACGGTGCCCAAAAAGATAAGAGCCGTCTTCTCCCGACCACAAAACGTGGCTTTGATGTTAACTAACGCGCATACTAACACGAAAAAAATGATCAAACCGCATATCTGCTTAGTATAGAGAGATAAGCTGATTCCATAACTTTATTCTATATTCAGATTTTCTCACCCAGCATTCTGGCTCGCTCCAATCGTGTTCTCTCTTCTTCTGGTAAATGACGCGAAGCCAAAAAAATCAGAACTACCGTGATTACGAATATGAGAAGTGAGGCTGCGATAGCTGTTTGAAGGGCTTCGCCAGGACTAGCCCCATTCCTGGCATAAAAATCAGACAGCTGCCCCATGCAGTAGGGCCCCAGGGCGAGCCCGATCATTGTTACGACTAAAATATAATAAGCACTAACTGCAGCTCTCATTCTTGGCAAGACTAAATCAGTGACTGTCGCAGGAGCGACACTGGGCCAGCTAGCGCTGAACAGATGAGAGAGAAACCAGAGAACAAAAGCGGTAGTTAAATCATCTGTATATATCATCCAAAGAACCAATGGCACGGTGCCCAAGATTGAAAGATAACCGACCGCCAATCTGCCTGACGGATGTTTTGTTTTTGCCCAATCTGCAAGCCGGCCACCAAGTGTTACCCCGAGCAAGCCCCCAACCGCACCCCCTAGACCTAAATACATGCCAACTTCTGCTGGACTTGTTTCGTGCAGACGAAGCATCAATGCGGGTGTCCAGAACCCGATGCCATACGTCACGAAAGCGAGTGTGGGAAATGCAAAAACTGTATACTGAACTGCCTTAGATCGGAATATCATGTTAAACGTTACAGGGTCCCTAGCCTTAAGCGACTGCGCCCAGCAAAACGCCAAATAGACTCCAACACCTAGCGCAAACCACTGCGGAATGTTGTCGGTCAACACGATCAAGATCCAGGAAACGAGTGAAATTAGCAAGGCGGTAAGGAGATTTGCGCGGATTGAGACCCCCTCTTTCTTCAAGTTAATCAAGTTTACAAATGGTATCATCGCTACCAATTCTGTTTTTAATACAGAAAACGGATAGGGATGATTTTCTATTACCAATCCCTCACTGATACCTCGTTTAGGCTCTTGAAGGGCCCTCACCAGCAGAGCCATTAGAATGCCTGGGACGCCGACAATAAAAAAGGCGACCTGCCAACCCTTTAGATTAAATGGTGCGTCAGAGGCTGTGGGGTAGGCTCCTTGCCATGCATCTAGCACGAATCCGCCAAGGATAAGACCAATCCCCCCTCCGATATAAACTCCGCCGGAGTATATCGCAATCACTGTCGCTCTTAACTTGGGGGAATAATAGTCCGCTAACATCGAATAGGCTGCGGGGGTAGCACTTGCCTCGCCTATTCCAACCCCAACTCTCAGGATCGCCAGAACAGAAAAAGATCGAGCAAGTCCAGACAAAGCAGTCATCAAACTCCAAAAAAAGAGACCCCCAGCGATGATGCTCCGCCTTACCCAAACATCAGCAAACCTTGCCAACGGAATCCCAAAAATTGCATAAAAAAGAGCGAACACGGTTCCGTAAAGAAATCCCATGTCTGCGTCACTTATTCCTAAATCGGCTTGGATATCTTGCGAAAGGATGGCCAAGATATTTCGATCTACAAAATTAAAGATTGAGACGACCACTAACACGATTAAAACAAAGTGCGCGTAGTTTCCTCCCACGGAGGGGGTGTTTTCCTCTTTGGCGCCATTACGCATGCTGAACTACCTGATTTTTATAAATGACCTTGCTGTATCTGAATTATAGAGCGAGATCGTGATAAAAGCAGTTTTAGGGTTGGCCATGGGTCGGAAAGTAAGTTTTTGGTCTTTTCGGACCGAGATCAAAAAATCTGCTTGCAGTTCCTATCCGATTATAATCTCCAAACTCCTCTCGAGCTTTCTCGACTTCCAACAGCATTTTAGCAACAAGATCGGGTCGCTCGTTGGCGCGATCGTTTTGCTCAGAAACATCCAATTTAAGATTAAAAAGCATGGGCTTTTCCACCCTATCCATATATTTTCCTAGCCATAGCAGGTATGGAGAGTTTTTCTGTCTTGGTAGAACTAATTTCCAGTTATCTATCCTTACAGCCTGCAGGCTTGTTAAAGAATAGTAGAAGTAGCTGTGCCTTGGTCTATAATCAGGATCTTCACCTATGAGCACAGGCAGGATGCTAACGCCGTTTAGACGATAAGAATCTGGTTCATTCCCGCCAGCCAGAGCCGCTAAGGTCGG
>JAYYDI010000017.1:0-26733 GCA_036161055.1 Pseudomonadota bacterium | reverse complement strand
CGCGATGGAGACTCGCTGTTTAAATGCCGCTTATGATGACAGGGATGATCGTTTCACTCTTTACATCGCGTCACAAAACCCTCACGGGCTTCGCATGACACTGTCAGCGGTTATTGGGCTGGCCCCCGAACATAAGCTCAGGGTTATCTCCGAGGATGTAGGCGGCGGGTTCGGGTCCAAAGCATTTAATTATTCGGAAGAAGTAGTTTGCGCATGGGCCAGTAAAGTCGTGGGGCGTCCTATCAAATGGACTGCAGACAGAAGTGAAGCTTTTCTCACTGACGCGCATGGTAGAGACCAGCTAGCTCAAGCGGAGCTCTATCTTGATGAAGACAAAAAAATTACCGGACTTAAAGTATCGATAACGGCGAACATGGGTGCTTATTTGTCTACCTTTGGCTCGCTAATACCTACTTACATGTGCGTTCCATTACTCTCAGGACAATACGTCATACCTGCAATATACGCTGAGGTAAAAGGCGTTTATACCAATACCTCTCCGGTGGATGCTTATCGCGGCGCAGGCAGGCCGGAAGCAGCGTTTATTATAGAACGTCTTATAGATCTAGCAGCACGGAAGACAGGCACTAATCCAGTCGATCTTAGACGAAAAAATTTCATTAAAAAATTCCCCTATCAAACACCGGTACTTTCAACCTATGACTGTGGCGATTACGAAAAAGCTTTATCGACAGCTTTAGAATTAATTTCTTTCGAGAGTTTTGAACTGAGGAGAAAAGAATCAGAGCGGAGAGGAATGCTTAGAGGGATTGGCCTATCAACATGGATCGAGGCAGCTGGAATTGGCCCTTCAAAAAAGCTGGGAGAACTCGGATCGGGAGCTGGTCTCTGGGAATCAGCTCAAATCCGAGTAAACCCTACAGGATCAGTAGAAGTGCTCACGGGCTCTCATAGTCATGGCCAAGGGCATGAAACAACTTTTGCACAATTAGTCGCAGATAAGTTTGGTATTAGCATTGACGATATAGATATTATCCATGGTGATACAGACAAAGTGCAATTTGGTATGGGCACGTTTGGATCGAGAAGCGGTCCAGTCGGAATGTCAGCGCTTTCCCAAGGTTGCGATAAGATAATCGCCAAGGGCAAACTCATCGCCGCCGCAAACATGGAAGTGGATGAAGAGCTTGTAGAATTTGAGAACGGAGATTTTTTCAGTGAAGGAAGCAACAAACGCATGGCTTTTGCTGAAGTCGCGCTGGCGTCATACGTCGCACAGAGTTTCCCAACAGATGAAATTGAACCAGGGTTGAAAGCGGACGCTTTTTTTGATCCTCCAGACTTTACTTATCCTGGAGGGTGTCACGCTTGCGAGATCGAGATTGATCCGGAGTCAGGGGAACTAGAGATAAAAAACTTCGTGGCGGTTGACGATTTCGGTACTGTGATCAATCCAATGATAGTTCACGGACAAATGCATGGCGGAATCGCCCAGGGAATCGGCCAAGCTTTGCTTGAAAACGTTAATTATGACGACGACGGCCAACTGACGAACGCCTCTTTCATGGACTATTGCATGCCTCGGGCAGACGACATGCCCTCCTTTCAGACCGCTTTTATCAACACGCCAACTCCTAATAATCCTCTTGGAATGAAGGGCTGTGGAGAGGCTGGCGCAATAGGCGCGCCGCCCGCAATAATTAATGCAATAGTTAATGCTATGGATATTGACCATATGGATATGCCTGCGACACCCCTAAAAATATGGGAATCCATGCAAAACAAATGACAAAAACCGTTATCGAGAACTGTAAAATTATTGATGGCTTAGGGAACGCGAGTTACCCAGGAACAGTCTCGATAGCACAAAATAAAATTGTGAAAAACGAAAGTTTCGACAGAGCGGCTGCTGATGAAATAATCGATGCAAGCGGACTCACGCTCATGCCGGGGCTTATTGACGTACACTGTCATTCAACCTTTGACGAGCCATCCTCAAACGACGAGCTCTTTTTTCATCGAAGAGAGGGACTAGCAGCGATCGTTGCCGGTCAAAACGTCAAGAAACTACTTCAGGCTGGGGTAACCGGATTCGTAGATCCCGATGGAATTTTTGATGTCACGATTGACTTGCGGGATGCAATCGACGCAAAGATTATTGAGGGTCCCAGGATGCTCTGTGGCGGCAATGCGCTGCTGACCTCAGTAGGAGGAACTGCTGGACGCTTGATTCCTGATAAGGGCCTAAGGGGTTACGCAAAAATCGTTTCTACTCCAGAAGAAATAAAAACAGAGGTGAGAAGGCAGATAAAAAATGGAGTAGATTGGATTAAAGTTCATGTCACGGGCTTAGTGCCTCGTCAAAAAGGAAAAGGAGAGATTCAGGCCTGGTCGCTCGAGGAATTAAAACTCGTGTGCGACACAGCTCACGAACTTGGCGTCCCGGTTATGGGGCACTGCAGAAACTCACAAAGCATAAAAGATTCAGTAGAAGCAGGTATGGATATGCTTTTGCATGCGACTTTTATGGATGAGCACGCATTAGAAAAAGTTGTCGAGAAAAATATTCCCCTTGTTCCTTCTTTCACTTTCCAGGCAAATCTTGCCGACTACGGTCATCGAGTTGGTGCCAATGAAGACCTAAAAGAAATTTTTCGAAAAGAGATAGAAGAAAGTGCATCCATGCTTAAAAAGGCGAAAACAGCTGGGGTACCAATACTATGCGGCAGTGAGAGCGGATTTTCTCTCACTCCTTACGGGGAATGGCATTATCGAGAGTTAGAGATCTTTGTTTCTGACTTAGGCTTCTCTAATTTAGATGCAATCGCCGCTGCAACAGGAATGTGTGGAATACACGCAGGATTTAATGGAGACACTGGGGTAATAGCTGATGGAAAATTTGCAGACCTTATTCTGGTCGATGGAGATCCTAGTCAAGATGTGCGTATTCTTAAAAATAAATCAAATATTAAGATGGTATTCGTTGGAGGTGAGAGGGTAGACCTTACTCCTAATCGAGAAAGAAACCCAATCTCTGGATGGAGAGTCTCAGAGTACTCCTCCAAAACACTTACTCAGGAAACGAGCGGTGACTGAATCAACCAATATCGATAATTACAAAGCTGCTTCTTTAGCGCTTAGGGATAAGAACCTTCGACAAGCGCTCTATGATGAGGGCTCGATAATAATGAAAGATGTGCTGGTAAATCTGCACGGGGAGCAACACAAATCGCGAAGGATGCTAGAGACTAAAGTTTTTCGTAGAGATTTCTTCAAATACTACGAGTCTGAAGTCTTTCCTCAAACTTTGCGGGAAACATTAAACCCGTTTGTAGAGGCCGGAAAGATGGACTTAGTCGATTTCGGTTATAGGGTCATGGTTAATTTAACTGCCGACTTCACTGGAATAGATCGACAAGAAAAGAGCCCAGAGGAAACGGCTGAACTAATGAGGCTTCTTAGAATCTTTGGCAAAACCGCTACCCTAGCGCACGCAACGGGAGATAAGGATGCGGTCAAAGAAGAGGCCTTTGAGGCGCTCGAGAGATTTGACCAACGTTTCGTTCAACCATCAATAACTCGAAGATTAGATCTTTTGGGTAAATGGGAGCGAGGGGAAATTAGCGAGGATGCCGTTCCAAGAGATATTCTAGCCGTACTGCTTAGAAACGAAGACGGCATTGATATGCCTAGAGATGTGCTTACAAGAGAAATGGCATTTTTTGCTCTGGCAGGAGCGCACACCTCTATTCATACGCTTACGCACGCAGTCCATGAATTATTTGGATGGCTTGAATCGAGACCTGAAGATAAACAATTTGTGCTTGAAGACCCACGATTTATTCAAAAATGCGTACTAGAATCAATCCGACTGCATCCGTCAAGCCCGATAGCTGCAAGAAGAACTCTATGTCCCATGGACATAGAATCAAAACCTTTAGAGAAAGACTCGAAAGTAATTATTGACCTTCAGTCAGCTAATAGAAGCAAGACAATATTCGGGGAGGACGCGGACACCTTCAATCCTAATCGAAGCCTTCCAAAGGGACAGTCAAGATACGGATTGTCTTTTGGACAAGGAATGCACGCCTGCCTTGGATTGAATTTAGCAGCAGGCGTGTTGCCCCCTGAGGGTAAATCTGTTGATCACATGGGAACGGTTGCTTTAATTGTGCAGTCTCTATTCAAAACGGGGATAACACCAGACCCTAATCAAACACCCGAAAAAGATAAAACCACGGCTCGCGATCTCTGGGGCTATTATCCTATAATTTTCTGATAGCAAATATGGCTTCGTTAAAACTAACTAGTTTTCTTGAGGTTCAAGAGGCACTGTGTAACCCACAGTTATGTCAGAGCCTTTACGAAGAAAGCGACATCCTGATGAAAGACGTTCTCTTAACACTTCATGGCAAAGACCATCGAAGAAGAAGGCAATCCGAACTAAAACTATTTACGCGCTCGGCAACAAATGATTATGAGAATAAAACATTCTCTAATCTTCTTGATCAGATGGTTAATCAGATCATCGAGGCAAAAGATTTCGATCTGGTCGAGTTTGGTTATTTAGCGACAACACAACTCACCTCTGACTTTGCTGGTGTTGACAGCGAGGATCAAGATATACAAAAACTCATCGAAATCGTGAAGAGATTCAGTGAGGGAGCAACCATTGCTCATTCCACTCGAGAAAAAAATACCGTAAGACAAAATCTTAAAATAGCGAGGGATTCTTTTTTAAGATTTCTCAGGCCTTCATGGGATCGAAGGAAACAACTGATTCTAGATTTTAATAAAGGACACGTAAAAGAAGAAGAACTTCCAAAGGACGTGCTTACCGTTCTTCTGAGAAATCAAGATAACCTCAAATTGAACGACGGTGACATTGAAAGAGAGATCTGCTTCTATCTTCAAGCGGGTTCTCATAGCACCGTCAATTCATTAGTGCATGCCGCAAATGAAATTCTTAACTGGACAAAAGATACGACTATGCTTGCCAGCAATCCAATGTTAGTTCAAAAATGCGTCCACGAGAGCTTGCGTCTTCACCCCGCGAGCCCAGTCGCGGCGAGAAAAGTAATTCGGACAACTCGCATAGCGGGACTGCTTCTTGAGGAAGGGGATGAATTAAAACTTGATCTTGCCTCTGCAAACAAAGACGTCACCGTTTTTGGGGAAGACGCCGATATTTTTAATCCGTTGAGACAGATAAGAATGAAAAAAACTCAGCTCTTCGGGTTAACATTTGGCGCGGGAGTTCACCATTGCGTCGGACGTGATTTAGACGGTGGTATTCGCATTCTAAATGAACGAGAATCGCATATGCCACAGTTCGGAATAATAACCCGAATTCTCGTGAGACTCTTTGGAAATGGAATGAAACTTCATCCAGAAAAAATCTCAAAAAAAGAGACTCACACCTCGAGAGATCAGTGGGGATGCTTTCCAGTGACAATAGGATAGAGAATGAAAAGAAGAATTATCATCACAGGAGGAGCGAAAGGACTTGGGCTCGAAATTTCTAAAATAGCGTTGAATCGAGGATACGAGGTCGGAATCATCGACAACGACAAAACTGCTGTAAAACTGGCGAAGGAACAAAATGAAGGGATACGAGGATGCGTTGCTAATGTTACAAAAGAGGAGGAGGTAAAAGAGGCACTTGATCGGTTAGGAACACCAAACGTTCTAGTGAATAATGCGGGCATCGTAAGGTTCGGTCCTTTGATAGAGCAATCGGTCGAAGATTTTATCTCCACTGTCAATATAAATCTTATTGGCACCTATATCGTCTCTCGAGAGACGGCCACAAGAATGCAAGGACAAAACGGGCACATTATTAATATTTCTTCAATTAACAGTATCACGCCGGGTCCTAATGCAGGGGCTTATCCTTCCACGAAGGCAGCCATAAAACAAATGACAAGACAACTGGCTATCGAATTATCGGTAAAGAATATACGTGTAAATTCGGTCGCTCCAGGTTTCATAGATGCGGGGATGTCCGCTCCCATATACAAGGACAAAAAAGTAAGAAAAACCAGGAGTGAAGCTGTGCCGCTTGGCCGACTGGGAACTGCGAGAGATATCGGGGAGGCAGTTATGTTTCTAGATTCAGAACAAGGAAGTTATGTGAACGGACACGAATTAGTAGTAGACGGCGGAGTTGTGCATTCCCTCCTAAACCAGCTCCCGAGGGACTAATGCCTTATAGCAACCTAATCTTGACCGGCGGCATAAATCACGATTTCGTGACTGCCTCAAATGCTCTAGCGGAGGAGCTATTAAAATCTAATATTCATTCAGAGGTTTACTCTGATTTACCAGCGGGACTCGCGGAGCTAGATCACCGATCTTTCGATCTGCTGACGGTTTTCGCTCTCAGATGGCGAATGCTCGATGATCAAAAATACGAACCATTTAGAGCAGAGTGGGCATATGAAATAAAAGAAAGAGATAAAAAAGCAGTTATGAAACACCTGAACACAGGTGGAGGATTACTCGGGCTTCATACCGCAGCAATATGTTTTGATACCTGGGACGATTGGAGCTCCATCTTGGGAGTCAAGTGGGTTTGGAACAAAACGTTTCATCCTCCTCCCAAACGGTTCCAAGTCTCGGTTTCGCCGAATGAACACCCCGTGACAAGAGGTGTTGGAGGCTTTGAAATTACTGATGAAATCTATCATTACCTTGAAACGAAACCGGAAACAATACCGCTTCTATACACCAACGACGGAGAGGATAATACCTCCCAAGAACTGGCCTGGGCGCATACAACTGCGAAAGGCCGCGTAATATATAGCTCCCTTGCACACGACGACATTTCAATTACCGCACGCGGACACTCAGAATTTTTGCGGCGATCCGCCCTTTGGTGCGCTGGAGGAAAGGTTGAAGGAAACTGAGAAATTGTCTGTTCTTATCACCGGCGGCGGTTCGGGCATAGGAGCGGGAATAGCAAAGAGATTTGTTGAAAAAGGCGCTCTTGTAACCATTTGCGGCAGGCGTAAAAACACACTGTTATCTCTAGCAGAATCCTTGGGCGAAAACTGTATGGCAAAAGCAGGTGACATTACAGTCGAAAACGACCGCAAGGATATTTTAGAAGCTGCTTTGTCACACGGCGGAAAATTAGATGTGCTAGTGAACAACGCAGGAAACATTTATCGAGGTGATATCGACCAACTTCAGCAAAAGCCTCTCATGGATATATTTAATACCAATGTGATCGCTGGAATGCTTCTTTCAGGGGAGGCCAAAAATGATCTCATTAAGACAGAAGGCTCAATTTTATTTGTTGGAAGTGTTCACACTCGAAGAGCGTTCCCTGGCAGCTCTGCTTACGCAGCTACAAAAGGCGCGATCGAAGCAATTACTAAAGTCTTGGCTGCCGAGTTAGGCCCCTCAAAAATCCGCGTGAACTGCATTGTCCCTGGGGCTGTGCCAACCCAAATATACCAGAGAGCTGGGCTAATGACTGAAGTGGAATCAAGAAATAGACTTGAATCACTAGCTCCAGCCCATGCATTGGGACGAATAGGAACTGATGAAGAAATAGCGGAAGCAGCAGAGTATTTAACCCTCAGCGAGTGGACAACCGGAGCGATATTGGTGGTCGATGGAGGATTATCACTTGGGATCACCAACGCCTAAACTCCGTATTTCCTTAACCTTGCCAGTTTTCAGCATGGGATAATTTCCGGCTTGATAAGTCATTATCAATGCTCTTCTCGGACGACTCGATCTGTTTGGTTCAGATCCGTGGATTAGATGTGGATCAAAAAACACCAGCGAACCCATCGGCATCTCTATACATACCTCAGCATCGCTCTCTATTTCCTCCCACTTTGTGAAAAATCCGCCCAACTGAGTTCCATCTTCCCTACCGGGCAAACAGCCCTTGGTATGACTCGATTCTATGACACGAAGACAGCCATTTTGCTTATTTGTATCATCAAAGGCTAAGTAAACATTGGGAAGGGATCCAACATCATGATGATCATGAATCCAATAAGGCGAATCTTGATGCCAATCAAATCCAGAGCCCCTCTTTTCTACCTTGAGATTAATCTTATTAGTCCAAATACTGATTATCTCAGTATCCAGAATGCTTTTTACCGGATCAACAATTCGTGGAGATTCCATCAGCGTATCTAGGCGAGCACTCAAACCACTCACAGGCTCAACTACCCGAATGTCTTCGCTTCCTTCAGAGTGCTCAAACTGCACAGTCGTGCTACCTATGTCTACAAATCGCTTGCGATCAAGGAAATACCTTTCTCCGCTAGGAACAAGGCGTCTTATCAACTCCAAAGCGCTATCTAAGCTGATAAGTAACTCCTGAATTTCCTCGGATGTGAATATCTTTTCTCTTATCAAGTATCCCTTTTCTTTATAGGTAGACAGCTCAGCTTCAGAAAAATAGTAGTTATCAGTTTGTTGTCGGCCCATACTTTATTGTAGCCTTTTAAGCTTCAACTTTTTTACGTGTTTACTAGGAAAAAAATATGGGTGAATCTAACGACTACGTGCCGCCGCGAGTTTGGCATTGGGAAAAAGAGGCAAACGGCCGGTTTGCCAATATGAATCGACCGACCTCTGGGGCGAGAGAAGAGAAAATCCTTCCGAGGGGAAAACATCCTCTCCAACTTCATTCTTTAGGGACCCCAAATGGGGTGAAAGCAACGATTCTTTTGGAGGAATTACTAGAGGCAGGGAGAGATGCAGAATATGATGCTTTTCTTGTGAAGATCGGGGATAACGAACAATTTAACAGCGGATTCGTAGAGATAAATCCAAATTCGAAAATCCCTGCGTTAATAGATATAAGCACAAATCCTGAAACTAGAGTCTTTGAAAGCGGTGCCATCCTCCTTTATTTAGCTGAAAAATTCAATGCGTTTATTCCAGATAGCCTTTCTGAAAGGGCAGAGTGTTTCTCATGGTTAATGTGGCAAATGGGCAGCACTCCTTACGTAGGTGGAGGATTCGGTCACTTTTATGCCTATGCGCCTGAAAAATTAGAGTACCCGATCAACCGATATACAATGGAAACTAAAAGGCTGCTTGATGTTCTCGATAAAAACTTAGAGAAAAGGCAATTCGTTTGCGGCAACGAATACAACATTGCCGACATCGCCAACTATTCTTGGTACGGATATATTGTTTTGCATGATGCCTACCAAGCTAGCGAATTTTTAGACGTGAAGAGTTACAAAAACGTGGTACGTTGGGCACAAGAAATTGAGGAACGTCCGGCGGTTGAGCGAGGGAAAAGAGTCAATCGGCCTTGGGGCGACGAGAAAACGCGAGTCCTAGAGAGGCATAGCTCCGCGGATTTTAAATAACCTAGATAGGAGAAACCCAATGAATAATCCGACTGACCGATCTATTTTCCAGAACGCTTGGGTCGTTACAGATTTAGAAGAAAGTTGTATGAAATGGGTGAACGAGATGGGTATTGGCCCTTTTTTTATAAATGACTACCCATTCGAAACATTTGATGAGATCACCTATAGAGGAGAGAAGAGTGACCTATCAATGCGAGTGGCGATAGCCCAGGCGGGAAATATTCAGATTGAGTTAATAGAGCCCATCTCACCAGTCTGCGCTTATCGAGACAGTGTTCCTGCGGGAGAATCTGGGTTTCACCACATGTGTGTGTGGACGCATGATTTTGACTCCGACTTACATTATATGGAAAATCTTGGGTACGTAGCCGCAAACACGGGAAAAATTGGCGACGTTGCCTTTGCATATTTTGACTCTAGGCCCCTAATGGGTTGCATGCTGGAAGTCGTATCTTACAATGAGAGCACAGCTCAAAGGTTTGAAAGTATTGCCGCCGCAGCGAAAAATTGGAATGGTGCAGATCCGCTCAGATAGTGTCAAAAAAACACGTCTAATCAAAATCCAATCACAATAAACATAATGCAATGAATCAAACAGCGAAAATATCATACGCACAATCAACCGATCCGTGGTTAAAAAGGAAGGTTGTAAATGTTGTTGAACTAGCGACCGGTCGCAAAAAGATCACTGACATTTACGAACAGTTAAAGAAAGAACCGTTTCAAATCCCGAAATTTTTTAGTAGAGGAATCCAGTTGGGCCAGCTGTCCCTCAAGTATAATCAAGAGATGGAAGTACAGATTCCGAAAGATGGGCCCCTAGTTTTTGTCGCAAATCATCCATTTGGAATAATCGACGGGCTCATTCTTTGCGACATAGCCGCAAGAGTACGCGGAGACTTTCGAATATTGCTTAATAACCGTTTAATGAAAGACGAGGAACTAAACAAATTATTCTTACCGGTGGATTTTGATAGGACCCGTGAGGCCATGAAAAGAAATGTCGAGACAAAGAAGAATGCTCAACAGATTCTTGAAAATGGAGGCACGGTAATTATCTTCCCATCAGGGGGAGTAGCTACAAGATGGCGATTTGGACTCGGGCCTCTGGAAGAGATGCCTTGGAGCACGTTTGCAGCGAAAATAATTATGAAGTCAGAAGCGACCGTTGTCCCAGTGCATTTCAAAGGAGAGAATAGCGCGGCGTTCCATGTAGCAAGCAGCATTTCTGAATCTGCAAGACTCTCTCTTTTTATCAGGGAGGTTATTAAGAAAATAGGTACCACTGTTGAATTTAAGATTGGAGACCCTGTTTATTATGAAGAAATGAACAACCTTAAGGGTAGAAAAGATGTTACAGAATTTCTGAAAGAAAAAGTAAAGCGACTTTCACCGTTTCCTCCAAAAAACAGATTTCAAGTGCTACCGAAATTTTTTAAAAGATCCGCGTGAGTTTTCGACGACAACCGTTTAAGACAATATGACCATCGCTTTCGAAAATACCTACGCTAACTTACCAAAGAACTTTTTCACTGAGCAGTCACCAGCGCCAGTCAGAAAACCTGTCCCGATCTTGATAAACGAAAACCTGGCAGAATTCTTGTCAATATCTGTTGATTGGATAAAGAGTGAGAAGGGGCTGGGAATGTTGAGCGGCAATTCCCTTCCAAAAGGGAGCAACCCAATTGCTTCAATTTATGCCGGGCATCAGTTCGGTTCTTGGAATCCCCAACTTGGCGATGGAAGAGCTATTCTGCTGGGAGAGGTCAGAGGAAAGGATGGCCTTAGCTACGATATCCAGCTTAAAGGAGCAGGACCAACGCCTTACTCGAGGATGGGAGATGGGAGATCACCACTCGGTCCAGTTCTACGAGAACATTTAGTGAGTGAGGCAATGCATGCACTTGGTATAACGTCAACGCGTGCACTCGCGTCGGTGGAGACGGGTGAGTCTGTTATGCGAGAAACGCCGCTACCGGGCGCGATCCTCACGAGAGTCGCCCGCAGTCATGTCCGAATTGGCACGTTCCAATATTTCGCTAGTGTAAAAGATATCAAAGCACTTGACTTGTTAACTAACTACGTATTCGAAAGACATTACAGTAGCTATCCCGTAAGAGAAAATAAGGCCCTGGCTCTGCTGGAGGCAGTTATGGAATCGCAGGCAAAACTGGTCGCTAAGTGGCAAGCTGTAGGCTTCGTTCATGGGGTAATGAATACCGACAATATGCTCGTCTCTGGCGAAACCATCGACTTTGGCCCCTGTGCATTCATTGATAATTTTAAAAAGAGTGCGGTTTTCAGCTCAATCGATCATATGGGAAGGTACTCTTACGAGAACCAGCCTAATGTCGCACACTGGAACATCGCTTGCCTCGCACAAGCCTTGCTACCGTTAATCGCACAAAACGAAGGAAGAGCGCTTGAACTAGCGAAGGAGGTTATTGAGACTTTTCCGAGTCTTTATAAAGAAAAAGAAGAGGCACAAATGAGGCCCAAGTTTGGTTTCAAAAAAAGTCTTAAAGGGGATCAATCTCTTATAGAAAGATTTTTTCGCCTGCTCGAGGAGAACCAGCTTGATTTCACTTTGTCCTTTAGGCGTCTGTCAGAAATGGCTGGAGAAACCACTGAATTTTCAGTTTCTGAATTTGCTGGATTCCCATCATCATTCGATGAATGGTTTAAAGAGTGGCGCATGCGGATAGAAAAGGAAAAAAACAAAGAAATACAGACTGAAATGCTTGCTAAAAATCCTGCGATCATACCGAGAAACCATATGGTAGAAGAGGCAATAAAGGAAGCGACTGATGGCAATTTCAACTTATTTCGTAAACTAGTGACAGAAACAGCGAATCCATTTAATTTGAACGCAGTAAATATAGATCTCGCAAAAAAGCCGCGCCCAGATCAAACGGTAAGACAAACTTTTTGCGGGACATGAAAAATCAGCAAATCCCCGCTCACCCAGGAAAAAATGGTAGAGTTTTTTCACCAACTAATGACAAATTGAAAAATGGAAAACATCCTACGAACACCAGATAAAAATTTCTCTGAGCTGACCGACTATCCATTCGAGCCAAACTACTATTTTTGGAATGGTATTAGAGTTCACTACGTTGATGAAGGGCCCAAAGAAGGACCCGTAATGCTGCTTCTGCATGGAATGCCTACCTGGGGTTATTTGTACCGGGACATGATCCCAATCTTAAAAGCAAAGGGTTACCGCTGCATCGTTCCAGATCATATTGGCTTTGGACGATCTGACAAACCATCTGAACCAAGTTTCTACTCAATCGCGAGACATACCGAAGTCCTCTCGGGGCTCATCTCAAATCTCGGACTAAAAAACATAACGCTAGTCTGCCAAGATTGGGGCGGACCAATAGGACTTGCTCAAGCTGTTTATATGGAAGAGTCTTTCTCAAGGTTAGTAATCATGAATACATGGTTACATCATTCAGAGTACGAATACTCGGAGGCAATCGTAAAATGGAACAAGAATTGGCAGGAAGGTGGTCTCTTTTATATCGATAAGCCTAACATTGCAGCGTTGCTTCTTATTAGTGCGGGTATAATCCCGCCAAAGCTTGGCATCCCCTGGATACTTAACGGAGAGGAACCAATCATTGATTCCGAAGCCACTGTCATGTTCAAAGGGTTCCAAGCACCCTATTTGAATATGCCAGCCGAGGCATTCAACGGATACAGAGCGTTTCCTCTATCCATTTGTCATTACGATTTAGACAGGGGAAACGGGACGGCACAGATTTACTTTTTCAAGCAGCTTCTTAACTGGAGGAAACCGGTCCATTTTATCTGGGGGGGTGCTGACGATATATTCACCGAAAACTGGGGTAAAAAATGGTCAAAGCTAATGGCAGGCACTTTTGAGTCGATACCAGCAGCAGGACACTTTCTGCAGAACACGCATGGACCAGAAATCGTTGAAATACTGTTAAATAGAATATCTGAGGAATAAAAAAATGATTGAAATTCGATGCTACCACTATCTTCCGGAAAAATTTGAGGCTTATAAAAAATGGGCCATTGACGAAGCCGTTCCTTTTTTGAAAGAGAATTTGGACGTTGTCGGATTTTGGGTAGATAATGGTCTCCCTCCAGAGATAACAGGCGAGGACCCCGCAGACCATAAGCATGGAGTTGCCAACATCACTTGGATAATAAAATGGAAATCTGAGTCAGATAGAGCAACTGGCATGAAAGAGGTACTCGGTGGCTCGGAATGGAAAGATATTTGGTCGAGACATCCAGACTCAAAAGGATATCTCCAAATGGAGGCTAGATTTGCTGAAGAACTGTAAACTAAGCAGATTTATATTTTTGCAATGAAAAGTACTTACTAAAATCTCTGATTTTTGCTGGGAAACAGTCAATATCTCTTGTAGCAACCTACCTTATCTGCCTGAAGTTCAAAGAAGAGCTTTGTCCCTCACTGACGCTCGCAGGCAGGTCGACTGCGCGAGATCCTCTTGGTCTCTTTACCAAATGAGATCAGATCTGCATTCAGCTGCCTACCAAACCAGGGTATAAATGACTTAAAGATTGACACCAGCTCCTATAATAAAGGTTAGGTCTTCCTCCTTAGCGTTTCCTGCTGGCTGGCTGTCATAATCGTAGTTAGCCTGGAAGTTAAGGTAGATATCTTCATTGATCTCGTAACGGAATCCCGTTTGACTGTAAAAAACAAGATTTTTGCGCCCTTCTAAGTTCTTCAGCAAATTTTGATCATGAAAAAATTGAAGGTCACCGTTTAAGAGCTCCCAGTAAAAATTGAGTTTCCAGTCAATAGTGGTAGACGTGGACGTTAGATTATTTGAACGCTCTGAAGAGTACCCCGCCCCTAACTGAACATGCAAAAAACGATTCGGATCGTCTAAGAAATCATAACCAATGGCCGGACTAAGAGAGTAACGAGAGTTTAGCAGGGAGATAGGATCTCTCTCCGCAGCCAAGTTTACAGCAAGAAACCATTGATCAATGAAAAAATAGTTATACCCGAGATTTACTCTGTCTTTAGCTTTAGTTTTCTCTCCAGCAACTTCTTCTCTGCTGATAAATAAATCACTCTTGATGCGATGGTCTTTAATGATCAAATTCCCATCCCACTGTAAATTCGTAGTTTGGCTCTCAGTATTGCCTCGACTGAAGGTCGATCCTAAATCGAATTTTATATCCCAGTCAAAATCTTTAATTTCTTCAGCCCGCTTGATTGAATCCAATGCGACATCAAATTTAGTATCCTCAGCGTCTAGAACAACTCTGCCTTCTTTTAACGATCTAGACATCAGATAAGGCGTTTCCTTAGATCCATCCAATTCAATCGCCAACTCTCGATCAGATTCAATGCCGGTAACAATGGCTCTATCAAGTTCAATGGGATCGCTATACTCTGGCTCTATAATCAATATATCCCCCCAAATCTCCTTGATTGTCCCAGATATACGGTCTCCATTTTCCAAGAAGACTACATCCGCAAAGGAGCGGATGGACCACCCGGACAAAAGAACAAAAATTAGCGTTTTTCTTAACATGGAAAAGTCTCAATAAAAAAGGAACAATTTGCTCAAAAGCAAGTTACTTGAATTAATTGAAATCTCAATCAATTTTTTGTTTGTCTGGGAAGAACGGGGCGAGTTCATTGATGGGAACCCTGCCCTTGATTAATGGGTGCGATGAGATGCTATTATAAAAAAAAGAGAACGCGGGAAAATCAGATGAAAGAGATGATCGAGGAACTAAATATTCCGTCAGATCCAAATCTTGCACCAGGCGAGGCAAGATGCCCCGGTCGGTCAGTAAAAGATATACTCTCAGGGGAGAATAGCCGGCACGATGATGGCCTTATGGCTGATAGCTACAAGTTCCTTGGAAACGAGGACCTCTCTTTTTCACGTTATACTGATCAGGAATTTTATGATCAAGAAATCAAAAAGGTCTGGTCTAAAGTCTGGCAATGGGCCTGCAGAGAAGAACACATCAAGGATCCAGGAGATTACTATGTCTATGACGTTGGACCCTATAGCGCGATAGTAATCAAGGATGCAGAGAAAAAAATAAGAGCATTTGTCAATTCATGTCCGCACAGAGGAATGGCGTTTTTTGACCCAGGTTCACAGGGAACTGGGAAACAGTTCCTTAGATGCCCTTTTCACGGTATGTCGTGGAATTTAGATGGTAGCTTGAAAGAAATACCATGTCGTTGGGACTTCCCTCATATTTCTGACGAGAACTTTGGACTGACCGAGATTCCGTTAGGCACATGGGCCGGATTTGTTTTCATAAATTTTGATCCCGAGTGCGGTCCGCTTGAAGATTATCTAGAAGTCCTGCCCGAGCATTTTAAGAATTGGGGTTTAGAAAACAGAAGAGTTGCAATCCATACTTATAAAGAATTACCGGGCAACTGGAAAATGTGCATGGAGGGATTTCTCGAAGCCTACCACGTCTTGGCAACTCATCCTGAGGGGCTGAGAGCATCCTCGTGGGCGAACACCCAGTATGATGTTTTTGGAAAAAACGTGTCTCGATTTCTGCAAAATCTATCAACTGGAAACCCTCACTTGGATCAGACCGAAGAAGAAATCTTTGAGGTCTTAGGCTATGACCCAAAAGACCTACCAGAGGGGAAAAGTGCTAGAGAGGGACACGCAGATCACTTGAGAAAAACTATGGGCGAGGCATTCGGAGTGGACCTCTCGAATACCAGCACTTCAATAATGTTGGATTCAATTGAATATCATTTGTTTCCTAATGCATGCTTTTTCCCTGGAATACAAATACCTTTGATATATCGCTTCAGACCAACTTCTCTTGGTACCTGTGTCCACGAGATACTTATTCTGGAACCTGTTCCAGACGAGTCTAATAGAAAGCCGCCTGCGGTGGCTCAGCACCTGAAAATTGATCAGTCCTACAAAGAAATAGAAGGTTTTTCTCTGGCTCATGTCTTAGATCAAGACACAGAAAATTTTCATCGCCAATGGGCCGGAATGAATGCGTCAATAAAAAAGGGACAAACGCTCGGGAACTATCAAGAAGTAAGGATAAGGAATTTTCATAAAACCCTAGACGAATATTTAAGCAAAGAGGATTGATTAGGTTATTTTCGAAAAAAATCGTAAGAGGTATCCTCACCGTTATTAGTGGCTCTTGAAATAGGCACCAAGGAAACATTTTTTTCAAAGTCTTCGGTGGAAGAGAAATCCTGATGCCACGTCATGACGATTTTTCTGAATTTGATTTTCCAAAAACCACTTCTTTTTTCCATCTTATCAAGATAACGACCGATATAAGTCATTTCTGTGTTGTCTGAGCGGAGATGATGAGCAGTAACATAGCTCTCCACTGACGCATTGTTTGGACTATCAAAAAAAATCAACGTATTCGAAACCTGATGTTGGGTGTTTTTATAATTTTTTATAGCGTTGGGCAGTGACTCGCAGAAAGGATGAGCCAAACCTTTATATCCGCCATAGTCGACTTCCGCATCTTCCCAACAAGTGGATTTTAGAATTCCCGAATCTGCCCTATCAACTCCCCTCGCGTAAGCATGGATTATTTCTATTATGGCTAGTTTGTCTGCCAATTCATCTAAGGCTTGTGTTTTTCCAATATCGTTCATCATTACACCCCAGTCCTGTCTGCTTCTTGGACAGTAATTGAATCCATTGCTACAAAGGTATTGTTGCGATCAGCGATTACCTCTCCCCCTCCATCTACTACAAATACTGCGCCATTAACAAAAGACGCTTCAGTCGAAGCCAGGAAGCAAACAGCATTCGCGATATCTTCAACTCTACCACCCCTGCCCATGGGATTTGCGCTTCCTATCACCTTAGTTGCTTCCTCTAGGTTGTTGTGATCGCCAACAGCCAGGCGAGCGGTCAAGCCTGTCACAGTTCCTCCCGGGCAAATTACGTTGCACCGAATTCCCTTAGGGCCTAACTCCGGCGCCACTGACTGTGACAGCCCAATTACTCCATGTTTAGCTGCAGTATAAATATGTGGTCCCAGACCTGCCCGGACACCGGCAGTCGACGCTGTATTAATAATCACGCCCCCGTTTCCTTCCATCACCCGGGTGGCGTGCTTTATTCCAAAAAAGACGCTGGAAAGCAAAACATCAATGGTTCGGTGCCATCCCTCAGAACTAATATCCTTTATCGGCCCAACACTGCCTAAAATTCCTGCATTGTTAAAGACAATATCCAGCTTCCCAAAATTTTTTACTGCAAAATCCACAGCACCGGCAACGCCTTCCTCGGAAGCAACATCAGCGGCGAAAGCTGAACAGGTATCACCTAACTCTTCGACTAGGGCTTGAGCTCTTTCTATTTGAAGATCTACGACAACACAACGCGCTCCCTCCGCAACAAATTTCCTTACAGTCCCTTCCCCTATGCCGCTCGCTCCACCAGTCACCAGAGCCACTTTATCTTTCAATCTAGCCATTCTCTCACCTTCGCTGTTATTTTTATTAGTTTGATACCTTACTCAATAGAAAATTTTTTTGTAGCTTTTAAGAAACTACCGATCGAGTATCATAGACAGAATTCATTTTTAAAGAAAACAGGATGATCAGACTGGTCTTTTTGCTAAGACGAAAACGCTCGCTCACGCGAGAAAGTTTCCAAACTTATTGGAGAACCCATCACGCTCCTCTTGTCGAAAGTCTTAGCTCTGAACTAGGACTAGTGCGGTATCTCCAAACGCACACCGTGGATGATGCGAAATCAGCCCGAAAAGCAAGAGGGGAGATGGAAACTACATATGATGGTGTAGCGGAACTTTGGTGGGATGATGAAAGCAAATTGGAAGAGACTTTGAAAACCGAAGCTGGCCTGCGAGCGGGGAAGCTGCTTCTCGACGACGAAAAGAAATTTATCGATCTTGAAAGCTCTCCTTTGTGGTTTGCATACGAGTATCCGCAGATAAATCCAACACCGGAAACCATAATAGCTGAGGCAGGCAGCAGCATTAAAAAAGTCTTTTTCCCTTTGCGCCACAAGTTGCACTTAGACGAACCCGAGGCGAGAAAGTACTGGCTTACTCACCATGGCCCTATCGTCAGAAGACACGGGCACGACGCGGGAGTGATTTGTTATCGGCAGGTACACAGAGCAAACTCGAAGCTTGATGCCTCTTTGCAAAAAGCGAGAGGCACAAAAGTAAATTCGTATCTCGGGCACGCAGAAGCCTGGATTGATCCGACCGTGGCAGAGTCACCTAAATTAGCAGAGCAAGCTAATAAAAGATTTATCGACGATGAAATGAAATTTATTGATATGAATCGATCTACACTATTTTTCGGAACCGAGTACTCTGTAGTAGACGAACGGAAACGCTAAAAGTACGCAAAGGAAAACTTTATGGATCTTGGTCTAAAGGATAAAAGAGTTGTTCTTTCTGGGGGAAGCAAGGGGATTGGGTTTCACACGGCAAAATTATTGGTATCCGAAGGATGTAAGGTTGCTTTTTGCTCTAGAAACAGTGAATCTCTTAAAAGAGCTGAAGCCGAACTTAACTCAATCAATAAGGGTTCCGCGAAGGGCATCGCTGCAGATTTAGAATCTGAGTCTGAGGCTCTTAAATTTGCAAGCAACTCCCTCGAGTTCCTAGAGGGTGCAGACATGCTCATTCATAACGCCAGCGGGTTTGATCATAGTGGCGACGAAAAAGGATGGATGCGAAGTTTCCAGGTCGATATGATGGCCGGCGTTAGACTCGTGAAATCAACTATAGAGCATCTCAAGGAGAGCGATTCAGCCAGCATAACTTTTGTCGGATCAATGGCAAGCAAGTTTCACTTCGGCAGTCCACCAAACAGCTACGGGCCTGCCAAGGCAGCGATGCGAGTTTACGCAAATGATCTGGCTCAGCACTATGGAAAAAATGGTGTTCGTTCTAACGTTATTTCCCCCGGTGCTGTTTGGTTCAAGGACGGATCGTGGGATATGAGGAAAAAAGAGAATCCCAAGTTTTATACAGCGGTTGAGAAAAAGATACCACTTGGACGCTTAGGGACCGCAACCGAGATCGCGAGAGTAATTGCGTTTGTGGCAAGTCCTGCAGGAATTTGGATTAACAGCGAGCATATCGCAGTCGATGGAGGCCAAGTACCTTCGGTCGATTGATTCGGACAGGAAACCATTGATGCGTCTTTCAATATCAAAATTCTTTCTTTTTTTCATGACTACCATTTGCCTTAATGGATGCGGAGGAGGATCTTCCTCGTCTCCATCTGCCATCTCGCCGATCCAACAAGAGGAAGCGAAAACCGATTTTGAGTCGGGGACTTTCCAACCGTTTGAGCAGTTTTCTCAAATTTGTGAGTCTCCTCGAGAAGGAACAGACGCTCAAGGCAATCCTTTTCGAGATTCTCAAGGGTCCTCAACCGACGAAAACAATTGGTTACGATCTTGGAGTCATGAACTTTATTTGTGGTATGACGAGATCGCTGACGTCGACCCAGAGAGCCTTCCGACTGCAGAATACTTTGACCAGATGAAAACTTTTGAACAAACCGAGTCAGGCACCCCAAAGGACAAATTTCATTTTTCTATTCCAACAGACGAATGGGTTGCGCTCTCTCAGGGCGGAGTCGTAGCCGGGTATGGCGCAGAATTTAAAATCATCAGTAGTTCGCCTCCGAGAAGAGTAGTGGTCGCTTACACAGAGCCAAACAGTCCGGCCACGTCTGACCCTGTTAACCTTATCAGGGGAGCAGAAATATTAGAGATTGATGGTGTAGACGTCGAAAATAGCAACGACATTGACACCCTGAATAATGGCCTTTTCCCTCAGCTGGGCGAAACGCATTCGTTTCTTGTTAGAAATAATGCGGAGAGCCCACCGCGCTCAATCACAATGACTGCGGAAGAAATCACGTCCACGCCCGTTCAAAACTTATCATTTCTGCAAACAGATAGTGGACTGGTCGGTTATTTCACTTTTAACAACCACATTGCACCCGCCGAGGAACTGTTGATCGAGGCGATAAAAGAAATTCGAGAGAAAAATGTCGCTGATCTGGTTATTGACCTGAGGTACAACGGAGGCGGATTTCTTGCAATTGCTAATGAGCTTTCTTCAATGATAGCAGGGGACGATGCAGTAGGGCAGATTTTTGAGGAACTTGAGTTCAACAACAAACATCCCGAATTTAATCCAATCACTGGAGAGCGGCTATCGCCAAAGGAGTTTCTCACCGTTTCTCAGGGTTTTTCAGTTCCAGAAGGCACTCCATTGCCAACCCTTGGACTTGAGAGAGTTTTTATCATATCAGGGTCGGGCACCTGCTCAGCGAGTGAATCTATTATAAACGGACTCAGAGGAATTGATGTCGAGGTAGTCCTTGTGGGCGATACCACTTGCGGCAAGCCTTATGGGTTTTATGCTTTCGACAATTGTGGCACTACTTATTTTTCCATCCAGTTCAGAGGAAAAAACAATAAAGGATTTGGTGATTACTCGGACGGTTTCTCGCCAGACAACCTCTCATCTGAGGTAGGCATCCCAATAGACGGATGCGTAGTCCCAGACGATTTTGAACATAAGCTCGGAAATCCAGATGAGGCTCGATTAAAAGCTGTTTTAGATTATAGACAAAGTAAGACTTGCCCGGAGACGACTAATCAAACAAGCGCCTCGACCATGGCTGAGTTTTTAACGAATGCGCCTTCCGAGATAAGCCGCAAAAAAAGACTAGTCTGGAGACAGAATAGGATCATCCAATGATAAAAACGAATCAGAGAGACCATGAGCAAAAAAAGTGACCGTTACCCTCTGTCAGATTTAAAAGTTCTAGACTTCTCCAGGGTTCTCGCAGGACCGTTCGCGGGGAGAATGCTATCTGACCTAGGTGCTGATGTGATCAAAATAGAGCCTCCCGAAGGAGACGTGACTCGTTTATGGGGAAAGGAAGTCGCTAACATCCAAGGTTATTATCACCAACAAAATATTGGCAAAAGAAACGTTTGTCTTAATTTAAGGAAGCCCGAGGCTGTTGCCCTTGTGAAGAGATTGGTCGAAGCAAGCGACATTGTCATAGAAAATTACCGGCCAAATGTCATGGATCGCTTGGGGCTTGGTTATAAAGCACTAAAAAGCATAAACCCCAGAGTAATTATGCTCTCCATATCTGGCTTTGGCCGAGACGGTCCGGAATCGCACAAGCCGGCTTATGCTCCGGTAATTCATGCCGAAGTCGGCCTGATTCATCGAAAGTGGAAACGAGACGGAGGATCTCTGTCTGACCTGCCTACTTCTTTAGCGGATACTAATGCAGCATTACATGGCTTGGTGGGAACATTGGCAGCCGTCCACATGAGGGAGCGAACTGGCGTAGGTCAACACCTAGATATTGCGATGATAGACGCGACTGCGGCGACCGATGATCAACTCCAATACGACCTTGAGAGCTCTCATCATACAGCGCCCTTACCCAATGAGGTATGGGGCGTTGGTTTTGGACATGTAATGATCGCGACCGATTTTAGGCTATTCTTCAGACTTCTAGTCGAGCATTTCAGTCTTGAGGACCCAACCCAAGCTGACATGGAACTCAACCAAAAGGTGTCTCTGAGAAGAGAGGCGGTTGGGAGCTTCCTTCTAGCAATTAATACGAGAGAAAGTTTTGAAGCCATGATGGAGAAACTCAACATAGCTTGGGGAGAAGTAAGAGACCCTGCTACCCTAACCGAGCAAAAAACAATTACACACCGAAAATCGATAATAAAGACCGACGACCGAGACGGTGGGGAACGTCCCACCACTCAATCTCCGTATCGTTTTTCAGATGCCCTTAGTGGAGCTGGAGGGAAAACATCTTATCGTGGTGAAGATTATGAATCGATACTACGTGACTGGCTTAATCTTGGAGATAGCGAACTTACAAGTTTAATAAAAAAAGAAATACTTTTATTTAACTCAGAATGGAGAGCCGGAGAAAACTAAATCTTCTATCTTTCTCTTTATTTCATTTAAGAATCTCAATTAGAGCGAAAGATCTCAAATTAATCTGGACAAATCAAAGTGAAACCACGAGTTCTTAAAAAAAGAATCTTGATGAGCGCGCTCATTAGCGACACGAGACGTGATCTAATCCGCTGGCGCCACAAACTAATGAGGAAGGGTCCGCCAACTATTCATTACTTCCATCAAGTAGACGACCCACATAGCCACCTAGCCATTCAAAAAATACCGGCGATTGCTGCCAACTATGATGTAAGATTCGAATTCCATCTATGTAGTCGCCCCTCAAAAGATGATCAAGGAGACAGCTCACGTTTTGAAACCTGGATCCTAAATGACGCCCGAAATATCGCTGAGCACTTCAACGTTACTCTTCCAAATGCCGTTGATAGGATTGAAGCTGACCAGAGAAAAGAAGCAGAAGAAATGCTCTCGGAGTTCTTGAATCAGCAAACTTTTCCTGAAGTGGCGCTCGAGGTTGGCACAAAATTATGGACTGGAAGTAACCTGAAATCAGCGAGAAGAGCGAAAAACATAATCGACTCGGGTAATGAAATTCGAAAGAATCTCGGCCACTGGTTAAGTGGGACTTTTTACTTTGAAGGAGAGTGGTATTGGGGGATCGATAGACTTCATCACCTCGAGAGGCGACTAATTGAGTCTGATATTAGCTCGAATAATTCGAGCCCAATCGTAAAAAGACCAGAGGAGAATTTTAATGAAAGATTGAATGCTTCATTTCTCTCTCTCGAATTTTTCCCCTCTTTACGAAGTCCGTACAGCGCAATATGTTTTGATCGCGTAATCTCGCTCGCTGATAAGGCACAGATCAATTTGGTCCTTAAGCCGGTGATGCCGATGATGATGAGAGGGGTAAGTGCCTCGAGAAACAAGCAAATCTACATAATGACTGACGCGAAGAGAGAGGCAGACTACTACGAACAAAAACTGGGACCGATCGTTGACCCGATTGGTTCCCCTGTAAAAAAAGCTTTCGAACTCTTACCAAACCTTAAAGAGATGGACAAAGATATAGAATTCTGCGGTAATTACTTGACAGCAGCTTGGAAGGAAGGCGTTGATATAACGAACCAGACTGGGCTGAAAAAGGTATTGGAACGGAGCGGAGTGACCTGGGAAGAAGTGAACCAAGATCAGGAATCGCTAGACTGGAAAATACTTTTGGATGAAAACCTCAATAGAATGATGGACATTGGGTTTTGGGGTGTTCCCAGCTTCAATTTAACAGGAGGTGGAATGGAGGATCTTAGCTGCTGGGGGCAAGATAGACTTTGGCTAATAAAAAGAGAGATAGAAAAAAGGGTAGCTCATTTTAATAAGTCCTCGGCAAACGGCTAGTGCGAAAATTTCTTGTTTGCTCATTAGCAGTAATTCTGTTTTTAGGAGCGGCTTTCAGAGCGTCCCTCGAATTTGAAAAACCCCAAGATTTAGCGATTGAATTTCTCACAAAATCTGTGATGCAAAATTCAGCAAGGGCGTTTCCAACCCCTGACGCGCTTCAAATCTTTATGTGCGGAACTGGCGGACCGATAGGCAATTCCGGCCGGGCTCAGGCGTGTATTGCAGTCATCACCCCAGAACACTTTTATTTAGTAGACGTTGGAGCAGGGTCGACAGCTAACCTGCAAAGGTCTGGCCTGCCCATGAACAGGCTTACGGGAATTTTTATAACACATTTTCATTCGGATCACATTGCTGAAATATACGAAGCAAATCTCATTTCTTGGATTGCCGGCCGATCCGAGCAACTCACTCTATTCGGACCGGGAGGTGTACGAAGCCTAGTAAAGAGTATCAACGAGACATATTCATTTGATCGAAGGTATCGCACGAAGCATCACGGAGAAGATCTTCTGCCGTCGAACCTTGGGTTAATCGCAGACAAAGAAATTCGTCCGGGAAAGCAGATAATAGATGGAGAACTTGTTGTTACTCCTTATCTCGCCGATCATAACCCGGCCCACCCAGCCGTTGGATATCGTTTTGACTATCGTGGGCGAAGTATTGTGATCTCCGGTGACGGAAACATCAATCAGCAAACAAAATTGATCAGTAATTCAACCGACATTCTTTTTCATGACGCGCTCTCCCGGGGGCTAGTCTCCAACTTGGAGCACGCCGCAAGAGATCTAGGATTAGATCGATTATCGAAAATTTTCTTTGATATTCAGGACTACCACGCCTCCACCGATGCCATTTCAATGATGGCGAGGGATATCGATGTCCAATTAGTTGTGTTCTACCACCTTGTCCCTGCTACAGACGCTTACCTCGGGGAGCGAGAATTCACTAGGAATATGCCAGAGAACTTTCTAATCTCAAAAGAAAGACAATGGTACATACTGCCCTCAGAGAAAAAAGAGATAAAAATAATCGGTGATTGAAGTTAGAGGACTCTCTCTCCATTAACCGTAGCGTTCCCCACAAGTAGCTTTTTTTCGTCCCTTTCCAACCAAATGTCGCACAGGATATCTGTTCCATCTATTTGTGTAACCCGTCCCTTCGCAATAACACGATCCTCGCTTAGGACGATATGGGGAAACGTCATAAATATTCTCTTGACACAGCCTGGTCCAGCCCAATCGTGCAGCATATTGATCATGTAACTCAGGCCTAAAGGTCCTTGATTGATTGTCTTTTTTCCGACTTCGAAAGGCAGACTATCTACAAGGTTAGGATCCCAATGTACTGGGTTCGGGTCTCTCAAAATAGCTGCCATCGTTCTCATTCTTGATCGCTCTACGGACGGCATTTCCCATGGCGGTATACTAAACCCCACCTCAATCTTCATCTGACCGCCCCCGGTTGTAGTGCAAAATAATGGTTGAACTTGCGACAGAGCTTTCTTCCAAAGCTAAATCAAAACGAAACTGGATTCGATCGAATACTCGTCCCCCCTCGGTCTTTCTTTCCACTCCCTCAATTTTCCCGGAGATTTTATAAGTGACCTCCTCAAGCAAGGGCTGATTTATCTCCCACTCATAGCTTTCAATCCCGATCGAAAAGGGTGAATTAGCGTGTCCTAACTCAAACATCTCTGCAATAGAAGTTCCTGCACCAAGTATCGGAACATGGAAAAGTGCTACTGGGTGAGCAAGCCCGTTCGGCAAAAGCTCACTACCAGTGCATTCTGTCAATAAAAAGTTTTCCCAATGAGCGATAACATATTCGCCCCCCGGGAACTGGTGCCCAATAATCTTTTTTAAGGTTTCTTCGGTCGGGGTTTCCATAGAAGAAGCTTAACTTTTTTAACCCCAAAACGCGAAATGATTTAAAAATCCAATGTCGTTTTTTTACAGAGCAAGCAAAAATAGATACATTATCTTTCATAAAAAAAAGAGGCTAGAAAATGGTTGCTTCCCCAGAAGGGTATGATGTTGCAAAGGTGGAACAGTGGATAAGCGAAAATATCAGCGAATTGTCTCCGCCACTAAATTGGATTCGTCTAGAAGGCGGACACTCCAACCTTACATACAGAATAGAAGATAGTTTAGGCAAAAAGGCAGTCATAAGGCGCCCCCCTCAAGGGGTTTTACTTCCAAAAGCGCATGACATGAGCAGGGAGTGGGCTTTGATTTCGGCTTTGGGCTCTACTCCCGTTCCTGTTCCCGAAGCACTCGGCTTTTGTGAAAGTCCTGACATAACGGGGGCTTGGTTTTACGTTATGGGATTAATTGATGGGCGGCCATTGTACAACAATGAGGAAACCCTGGAATGGGTACCAGAAGAGAAAAGACCGCAACTAGCCTACTCTTTCGTGGATGTATTAGCAGATCTGCACGCGATCGTACCCAGAGAAGTTGGTCTAGAGAATCTCGGAAAATCAGACAGCTACGTCGGACGCCAACTCAAAACCTGGTCCCGATCCTGGACGTCTTCAATAGAATCAGCCGACTATGACGACCCTAGGGCTAAGGACTTGCAAGAGTTTTTCGTAGCTCACTTACCAGAGCAGAAAAAATTAAGCATCGTGCATGGTGATTACGGACTTCACAATTGCCTGATAGGCGGCGACTCGTTTGTCGCAGCCGTAGTCGATTGGGAAATATCAACCCTAGGAGACCCTCTCGCTGATCTTGCCTATGCTATCAACGCTTTTCCTGACTCGTCTGATATAATTCCCATTTCGCCGGAGGCAGCGACCGCAGTTAAAGGCTTCCCTGAACGCTCCCAATTAGCCAAAAGGTATGAAGAGAAAACAAAAACTGACCTTTCGAACCTCGATTACTACACAGGCTTCAATCGCTGGAAATCAGCCTGTATCGTCCAAGGGCTCTACGCGCGCTATATGGCTGGTCAAAAAAGTTCTGAAGGCATAGACCTTGAACATATGCGAGAGCGAATAAGTATTGCTTTAGCCTTGTCCGAACAGGCAGTCAATAGATTGACCAAATGAAATACCATG
>JAYYDI010000016.1:0-3203 GCA_036161055.1 Pseudomonadota bacterium | reverse complement strand
CTTTATGATTTTGACTCTAAAGAGTGCGCTTTAAGTCTTGAGGCAACCACACGGATAGGAGCAAATTGGCGCCTAAGCCTCGAAGCGAGCTTTTTCCTAAATATCCCAAATTCATTGTTAGAGTCAGATAGTTGGGTGATCTCAGAAAGACCGACGTCTGATTCTGAGCTAATTTTTTTTGATGATGAGGACTTTGTCAGATTACAATTAGTCAGATATTTTTAGTGGTACACCTTCGATGAATGATGCGTTATACGACCTAGATCAATTTTTTACCGATCCCAAATTCATTTTGGTCTTCTCTATTATTTTTCTCACTGCTCTCCTAAGTTTCGTCATTCGCAGGGTTTTCTCACGTTTTGAGAAACAAACAAAGAAAACGGCTAACCTTTGGGATGATGCATTTGTCGCGGCAGCTAAAAAACCTTCTGGTTGGTTGATCTGGATCGTTGGAATTACGTGGGCGATCCAGATTATGGCAGAGAGTACAGGTTCCGACCTCGAAAAATTAATTCACCCACTTCGATTTATTGCGGTGGTCAGCCTCCTCGGTTTTTTTTTGACGAAATTCATTACCGAGATCGAACTCGCCTCTATCGCACTTGGTGGCGACGTCACGACGGCTAATGCTGCTGGAAAACTGCTCCGAATTTCAGTGACGATCACTGTTATTTTATCTGTGCTTCAGACTTTAGGTTTTAGTATCTCAGGCGTGCTTGCTTTTGGTGGTGTTGGAGGCATTGCTGTGGGTTTTGCCGCGAAAGATCTTTTAGCAAACTTTTTTGGAGGGCTAATGATTTATATGGACAGACCATTTTCTGTTGGGGATTGGGTAAGGAGCCCAGACAGAGAAATAGAGGGCACGGTAGAAAAAATTGGTTGGCGGTTGACCTCAATTAGGACCTTTGACCAAAGGCCGCTCTACATCCCGAACTCCGTGTTTGCAAATATAGCTTTAGAAAACCCTTCGAGAATGACCAACCGGCGTATTTTTGAAAGAATTGGTGTTAGGTATGATGACGCCGAAACCTTGCCTTTGATTATCGATCAGGTCAGAGAAATGCTTGTAAAGCACAGTGATATAGATGCTGAGCAGACGTTGATTGTGAATCTTGATTCTTTTGGCTCATCCGCACTTGAGTTCTTTATTTACGCTCACACTAAGACGACAGATTGGATCGAGTTCCATGATGTAAAACAAAGTGTGATGTTTGAGGTTATGGAAATAATCAGTCAAAAAGGTGCAGAATTTGCCTATCCGACGAGTACGGTAAATTTGATAGAGAATTAATTTTCCTCTGTACCCTTTTTAAATCTGGTAATTTTTAAAATAAGGCCAAAAAGAGGGTGGTCAAGATAGTGCAATTCGTTTATTCGCAATTTTCTCTTCTGCTTCATCGCATACGTTTGGAGAGAGGAAGAGTTTGAGGCTTCTCTGGTTAGAGCCTCGTTCTCGAATGTTTCTGTAAGAGCGCTGGAGAAATCGATATCCGACTCATTTTTTTTAGGAAGTTTTGTATACCAAAGATTTGTCAATACATGTAGGTAACGTTTTTGGTAGAGGGTTATGAAACCCTCAATTTTATGACTCCCTTCCTGTTTAGCCGTACCTTGAATCATGATCGATGTTTGATCAACTCCAATCGGTTGTACCCAAGATTTGTGATCGAGCACTGTCATTTCTGCCGAGCGTTCGATCTTCTCTCTGATGTCCTTTAATTCTGAAAGGTGAGAGAGGTCTTTGAAGGCGACTTGCCCATCGGCAAACGAATCCAGTTGAAAAACGAGTTCTTTGACCATTTTCTGTCTAAAATCGTCTTCGCCTGGGCTTGGAGTTTTCTCATAGGTGTCTCCGGATCGATTTTTAGACGATTTTTTAATTACCGCGTCGATAACTTCCATGTTGAATCTTCGAGCGCTTTCGCTTTCTAGTTCGAAGGCGATGGCCTGATTAGGGTTTGAATACATTTTTTCTATTGATCGAAGTTTGTCTTTGGTCTTTACGCCTCTGTCTTCTGAAGATAGCTTAAAATTCTCCTCAATGGTGATTACGTCTTTCGGATAGGATTTTTCGTCTATACTAACCATCTGTTCGCTTGTGTTGGTTCTGGTATATTCAAATATAATAGTGTCGATTTTAAACCAGTCGTCCGAATTAATGATCGTCTCGGCGATTACAGCATTTGAAAAACCTAGGGCTGTGGACAAGATCCACCTGAACTTATACAAAACTTCTCCTTCTATTTGCCTAATACAGTTTGGCAAACAATCTTTCAGTAGCATCGAACTTCTCGTCAGTATCTGTAATCTTAGCATTAAGAATCAATTCGTTTCCTCCATTGAATTTGTATTTACCGGGATCATTTTTTAGTAAATCAAAAATAGAGTCTGGGTTCACAGTTGTTTGTTCCCCAAACATTAATCTGCAGTCGCTACTCTTCAGTGTTATCTTGCTTATTCCTAACTGTCTCGCTTGGATTTTTAATGAGGTCAACCTAAAGAGGTTTTTTACTGCAGTCGGGAATAGACCGAATCTATCTATCATTTCGACCTGCATCTCCTTTATTTCTGATGGGTTCGCAAGGGAGGCTATCCTTTTATAGAGCACCAATCTTGCATGCGTATCAGGGAGATATGTCTCTGGAATGAGAGCCGCAAAGTCTATGCTTGTCTCTAACGTTTTCTTTTCTATGTCTTGCGATCTCGGCAATCTTCCAGACTTAATGTCGCTTACTGCTCTATCTAGGAGCTCAGCGAACATGGAATAACCGAGGTTTTGGATGTTACCGGATTGGTCATCTCCAAGAATTTCGCCGGCCCCTCGTATTTCTAGATCATGAGTTGCAAGGATGAATCCTGCGCCAAGATCTTCAGACTCTGAGATCGCTTGCAGACGTTTAATAGCGCTAGGGGTCATTGCCTCTTCTGGCGCTGTTAAAAGATATGCATATGCCTGGTGGTGAGATCGTCCTACTCTTCCTCGAAGCTGATGAATTTGTGCAAGTCCCAATTTGTCTGCTCGCTCAATAATTATCGTGTTTGCATTTGGGATGTCTAAACCTGTCTCAATGATCGTCGTACAAACCAATACGTTTGACGTTTTACGATGAAAATTTAACATCACCTGTTCAAGCTGCTGCTCACGCATTTGCCCATGTGCTATCGAAACTGATGCTTCCGGTATTGCTCGTTGAAGTTCAATG
>JAYYDI010000015.1:0-13309 GCA_036161055.1 Pseudomonadota bacterium | reverse complement strand
ACATAAGATGGCGTATTTCCCATTGCCGGGTTTGATTTTAGTGGCGTCCCGTGTAATGACGTAGTTTACAAATGCTTCTGCATCCGAACCTTTTACTCTAATTTGACGTTCAACGGCTACGTTCCACATAGTGACCCGATTAACTAAGGCGTCGTATTCGGCCATCATGCCCCCATCTTCTGGTCTCACGTAACCTCTCGGATGATAGATTCGGTTATAGGTCGTTGCTCTCCAGCATCCCGCTTCGATCGAGAGATGCCAGAAAGGAGATTTTCTTACACGGGTTGATATCAGAAGTTCTACAGGTGTTCTGCCTGATTGCCTTAAATTGTAGGGTACGACTCTGTCACTTTGGTCGACTTTAGGATTATTTGGATGCGACATAGGAATTTTCTCCTCTCTTCTTATTTTTACATTCGAACTCGCGAATTAGTTGGATCATAGAGCGAGCCCTTCCCAACTATTTGGACTGTCATCGGGTAAGCTCCATCTCCATCATGATTAAAATACTCCAATAAAAGAGTTTTACCTTGATATGCTATGTCCTTGGGCAAATATCCCATCACAACTTGTTTTCCGATTGACGGACAATAAGATGTGCTGGTGCCGTAGGATCTCCGCCCTTTGCTGTCAATTGGGACCGTCTGAGTATCTGGATCTATGATCGGTAATACTCCAACCGGATATCGAGAGTAACTGCCACTGCTCGGTAGATCTAGGGTCATGGTGCAAAGGATTGCGCTGGGTTCTTCTTGTCGATGCTGAAGGTGGGCCGCCTTGCCGACAAATTCTTCTTGCTTAACTTTAAGCCTTTCGACCGCGGATTCGCATGCGTTATATTCCGTTTCTAGTTCCGCTCCTTGTAGCCGAAAACTTTTTTCCATTCTTCGGCTATTAGCGTAGGTTTCGATACCAACCGGGACCACACCTACCGCCTGCAAAGAATCAAACAACGCAAGTCCATCATGACTGTCGTTGTTGAGATATATTTCCCAGCCACTCTCTCCTACATATGAAATGCGAGCTGCCCACACATCGATTTTTTTTCCGTCTTTTAAGTTCAGTTTCAATGGCTTTGCGGTAACAAAAGGAAAGCTTTGGATGGTGATCTCGTTCGGATCAACAAAATTTCCGAGAGCTTCCATCGCCTTGGGCCCCCAAAGGCCGAGCGTTGCAATATCGTGAGTTCGAATCGAGATTTCCGCGTTTAATCCGAGATCATCGCGATGGTTTCTGATCGCCACCCAGTCTCTGTTTCCATCAGCTCCGCCAGTTACAACTCTATATTTTTCGAGCTCTAGACGGGAGATAGTTAAGTCAGCGTGAACCCCTCCATCCTCATTAAGAAAATTAGTGTAAATCATCTTTCCATTAGGAGTGTCTCCGCCGATTTTTGCAACGGAAAGATGCTCTAAAAGCCGCTCAGCATCTGGTCCTTCGATATCGAAAATGGCGAAGTGAGATAAATTTATCATCCCTGCTTTTTCGCTCATTGCTAAGTGCTCAGCATTTGCGATCTCATAAGGCACGTGACGTCTGTCCCATTCATTTTCTCGCGTGGGTACTTTGCTCAAAAAGTCGTCGAGTGCCGATCTGTTGAACTCGTATGCTAACGCACGCTCCCAGCCTCCAACCTCGTTGTTAAAATGGCCCCCAAGCTCTTTTTCTCTCTCAAAAAATGGACTTACAAAAAGCTCTCGTTGACTTATGTAGGGTTCTCGCGGATGCACTGCTGGTGTGTAAACGGTTTGGGCATTCTCATACGATCTTGATTTGACAAAACCCTTTTCCTTTTGCTCGGGATAAAATCGCGAAATGTCGAATGAATGAATGTCCATCTGAGTCTTACCGTTGACTATCCACTCAGCGCACAGTCTTGCACATCCGGGCCCATCTTTGACCCAAACAGCCTCGCATAACCAAAAACCTCTTACCTCTGGACTTTCGCCTATCAGCGAGCCAGCATCCGCTGTTACAGAGAGCAGTCCATTGAAGGAGCTTCTCTCATCCCAACCTAAGTCGTTAAGTATGGGAGTCGTTTCAAACGCCTTTTCGAGTGGCTCAGCAATTTCGTCTAAACTCAAGCGCCTCATTGACGGCGAAGTTTGACTCTTCTCTGGATCGCCGATCTCTCCAGGATCTACCAGTCGAGGATTCTTGTCCTCGTAGAAGCCCCATTCCAGCATTCCTCCATGAAGGCGCCCTGTATCTCGAACGTAAGCGGAGTTGCCTTGATCACGGAGTAACGGATAGACGAGGAATTCGTCAGTTTTTTGAATTTCTGGCAAGGGCCCAAAAAATAACAGTGGATGCTCGAGCGGTGATAAAGGAATTGGCACACCTGCCATATCCCCAATTAATGGTCCCCATATACCCGACGCCACGACTACCTTGTTAGTTTTAATTGTTCCCTTGTCGGTGCGCACTGCGACGATTCGGTCATTCTCGATTTTAAAGCCGATTGCAGGGGTATTGGTTAGTGACTTAAGAGATCCTTTCTTTTTTGCGTGGTCTACAGCAAAGCTGACTACGTCTTGTGAGCGCGGGACAACAAGACCTGCGTCTGGATCCCACATTGCGCCCATAATAGAGTCTTCGTCTAACAGCGGAAATTTTTCTTTGGCTTCGGATGCGGAAATCAGGCTAACATTAGTGCCGAAGGCCTTACCGGAGCCGACTTTTCGTTTGAGTTCTTCCCAGCGATCATGATCCCCCATACGACAAATCTCGAGGCCTCCTTTTTTTAGGAAGAAACCATTATCCTCGTAAAATTTTCGGCTAAAAGCAGTTGTCCAATTAGAAAGCTTGTCGTGGGTTGTGTTGAAGACGAAATCGGAAGCATGAGCGGTCGAACCAAGATCAGAAGGAATTACAGAAGACTTCTCAAGGCCAACGACATTCTTTTGACCAAGCTCAGCGAGCCAATAAGCAAGCATTGAACCAACAATGCCCCCGACGCCGATAATGACTATATCCGCTTGTTTTGGAAAATCAGATGATTGCAAGAACTACTCCTTATCCCTCTGGTAAATTTTAACTCTCCATTTTGGGGGCGAACAACCATTTGCCCCAAAAAAAATTTAAGCCCGTATAATTCAAGAATCTATTAAAAGCCCTCGGCTTTGTGGACACTTCGCCATAGCACATTGGGAAACCAGCGCCGCACTCTTTGCTGCCATTGCGTGCCTTTTCCTGGGAAGACAAAAAGGCCATCTTCTTTGAGGGTTTTATCAATAGCACTGAGAACGTCTTCAGGCTCGATATGTTTAGCTTGGTCAAAAACTCTGGGCCACACTGTCTCTCGAGCTTGATCTAGCAGCGGAGTTTTTACGGGTGGGGGACAGACGCATAGGATCCTAACATCACTATCCTGATGCTCGTGATGCAGTACTTCAGTAAACGCAACAACGGCAAATTTGCTCGCATTATATGCTGACATATAGAGTATAGGGATCCAACCGGCCACAGAGGCGAAGTTAATCAATTCTCCTCTGTTCCTCTCTAACAGTTTTGGCAAGACCGCTTTACTGACATTAACGACGCCGTTGTAGTTTATGTCCATCACCTTATGAAAAATCTTTATATCTTGGTCTAAAACCTTACCAAGCGGCATAATGGCGGCGGCATTTAGAGCTCGCCTTATTGGCCCTAATTGTTTTTCTGCCTCATCGACAGCCGAGCAAACCGCATCGAAATTTGTGACGTCGACGTTGAATGTTCGGATATTCTGATGATTTTCTGCTGTCTCCAATAAGCCCTGCTCGTTTATATCCACCGCTGCGACTTCATAGCCATCTTCCGCATAATTCCTTGCTGCCAATCGACCCATTCCGCTTCCAGCGCCCGTGATAAAAATAGAACCCGTAGCTTTTGACATCCTCATTCTCCTTCTTTGTCCACTTGCAGTCTTTTCTCTGAAGATTCTCTCGTTCTTCTTAACGAGGCGCGTACCTCGTTCTTTTCCAGTTCTGATGAATCCTAAACTCTTTTTTAAAATTATTGCATAGATTAATTCATTCGACTGTCTCATAGTTTTGAGTTTTAATTTGTGCATGACGTCAAATTTCATTCAGGAATCCAAACCAAAAAGAGGAGGCTTTTAAAATGATTGGGTACACTACGATTGGAGTAAGTGATATGGAAAGCGCTTGTAAATTTTATGGGGAACTCTTGGGTGAATTGGGAGGCAAGCGGTTATTCGGTATGGATAGGATTCAATTTTTTGGTACAGCTCCCGACGCGCCCATGCTTGCTGTTTGCATTCCCTATGATGAAAAAGCGCCTGAATCTGGTAACGGCACCATGATTGCAATTCCAGCGGGCGATCCCGCTGGAGTAGATAAGCTATATACTAAGGCCATAGAACTTGGGGCGACTGATGATGGCGCTCCAGGAAACCGAAATCCCGCTTTTTACGGCGCTTATGTGCGTGATGCGGACGGCAATAAACTATGCTTCTATGAAATGAAGATGTGACGATTTAGCAGGGGTTCCCCTCGGAACTATCTAATGTAAAAGCTGAATTCTTTCTGATGAATCCGGGTGAATTAGTCTAAAAAGGGCGAGATTTTATTGACGACGAATATTTGAACCTTATTTTTAGGTAAGCGACGCGATGAAAGTGTGCGGAGAAATTTGTATTGATGGAGTGCGTCAGTCGTCGAGGAAGTCACCGTCTTTCCATTTACCGATTTTTTTTGTTCCGTCCGCGAATATTGATGTTCCCTGTCCATCTCTCTTTCCGTTTCGAAACTCGCCAATGTGCTTATTACCATTTGCGTAATCCATCACTCCCTCGCCGTCTGGATTGCCGTTTTGCCATCCACCGACGTATTTAAAACCGTTAGGGGAGGATAGGGTTCCTTGGCCATGGTATGCGCCATTCTCCCATTCGCCCACATACTTGTCCTTATCTGCATAAGCAGTGGTGCCCTGACCGTGTTGTTTCCCCTCAACGAACTCACCTTTATATACGTCTCCATTTGTAAACATCATCTCTCCCTTTCCGTGAGGCTTTCCAGTTTGCCACTCACCAACGTATTTAAAGCCACTGGGAGAGGACAGGGTTCCGTGGCCATGATACATGCCATCTTTCCATTCTCCCTCGTATTCGTCGCCGTCGATATAAAAAAGTTGGCCTGTCCCGTGAAACTGTCCCTTTTTCCACTGGCCTGAATATTTATCTCCATTCTCCCAAACAAAAGTTCCATGCCCTTCAAGAACAGGATTTCCAGATTCGTCTAATGGGCCATCCCATTTTCCTTTGGCTGACGTTTCTTTATTCATCGACTCTCCTACTTTTTAATTTCAGGGAACTTCTCCTAGGTATTCACATAATTAGGATAGGCTTGATCACAGAACCTTCCTGACTTTCGCGAATCGCTTCGTTGATTTCATCAAACTCATATTCTTTTACAAACTTTTCAAATGGCAACCTCCCTTTCGAATGCAGCGCTGCGAGGTGAGGAACGAATTCTTTGGCGTACGCGTCACCCATAACCACACCCTTAATTCCTCTTCCAAAGCCAAGATGATCCATGTCCAGAGAGTGATAGGTTTGTGCCGGGGTCGCTCCAACTTGAGCTGCCCACCCTGGACGGCCCAAGCATTTCAGTGACGCATCAACTGCCGAAGGCGAACCAGACGCCTCTATTGAAAAATCTACTCCTCCCTTGCTTATATCTATAATTTGTTCAACGAGGTCTTCTGCTTTTGAATCAAGAGCATGGGTTGCACCTAATTCTTTGGCAATTTCTCTGCGCTCTTTTAGAGGATCCACCGCAATTATGGGATGGCAATTTCTCAATTTAGCCCCCATCACTGAAGAGAGTCCCACTGTCCCTGCGCCAAATATAGCAATACTATTTCCTGAGCTTGCTTCCAAAGCGTGAAACACAGTTCCAACCCCAGTCATCAGGCCACAGCCAAGGGGACCCATGAGTCGCAGAGGATGGGACTTATCTATTTTTACGGCGGATCGTTCAGATACTAAGCTATGGGAGGCAAAAGAGGACTGCCCTACAAATCTACCCCCAACTGTCGAATCCGAACGATCGAGCACAGGAGATGTGCCATCAATTCTTCTCCCTGAGAGGTTTCTTTCTACAAATTCATTGCAATAGGAGGGAAGTCTTTGTTCGCACTTTTTACAAGATCCGCATGAATCGCTTGTGAGGATGACGTGATCCCCCACATTGAGTTCGCTAACACGATTTCCAATAGCTTCAACAACCCCAGAACCTTCATGGCCGAGTATCATTGGAAGAGGGAGATGAACTGATTGTTGTTTTACCGCTATATCCGTGTGGCATATGCCTGAAGCGACTATTTTGACAAGCACCTCATCTTCTCGAGGTTCTTCCAGCTCAAATGTTCCCAATTGGAAGGGTTTATCGGGAGAAATTGCTACGGCAGCGTTTATTATCATTTAGGACCTACTAGAGCCAAAATCCAACAAATATTATCATATCGCTCTATTTCTCATTCTATTAATTTTTTTTAGCACATGAAACGTCTCGCAGAATCCGAGAGGAAAAAATGAACTTACTAAACCCTCCGATAACACCATGGTACCCCGGTTGGAATATTATATTGGTATGCCTAGTTTTTCAGGCTTTAATCATAGGCACAGTTTTTTTCTCATACACGCTCGCGGTCGGCGAGTGGCTAGCGGACGACAAGTTAAATGTCACATTAACTTATGTGATGGCTCCCATCACAGTCCTCACGCTCTGTCAGAGCATAGTCTCTCCTTTGGTGGGTTACGCACTAGATAGGTATTCGATCAGGGTAATGATTTGCTTTGGTGTCTTCTTAGTTTCGATAGGATATATCGCGACGTCTTTCGTGAGTTCTTTTTTCATCATCATACTCATTTATGGAACTTTCATTGTGGTGGGCGTTGGTTTAGCGGGACCTTTAGCGGCCCAAACGCTAGCCTCTCGCTGGTTCAACGAAAAAAGAGGTTTGGCTATCGGCTTGGTAACCACAGGGACCTCTATCGGTGGCGCACTCATGGCACCGAGCATTACGATTTTGTATGAGTCGATAGGTTGGCGCGAGACCCATCGTTTGCTTGGGATAGTGTTTTTGCTTGTCATCACTCCCTTGGTTTGGGTGATAGTGCGAAATAGCCCTAGACACTCGGTTGGAACTGAAAAAAAGCCATTCGCTGTGAGATCAGAAACAGAGAGATTGTCTCAAACAATATGGACTACATCGGAAATTTTGAGAGAACGTAATTTTTGGGTGATTGTTCTGAGTTTTCTTCCTTTGCTTTTTGTTTTTAGCAGCATACAACAGCATCTGCAGCCTTTCGGAACCAGTCTTGGTTTGAATTCGATGCAGGTGGCTGTGTTGATATCTGTCTTCGCGTCGGTCATGATTGGCAGCAAGATCTTCTTTGGCATGATGTCGGATCGATTCGATCATCGCATTTTATTCGCTCTTTCGTTATCGGTGTGTTTTTTTGCAGTGGTGGGTTTTCTCACACAATCTTCTTATCCTGCAATTCTTTTTTTCACTGGACTGCTCGGTTTTTCATCAGGAGGCTTTTTGCCTCTGATTGGAGCGATAATCGCTTCAAGATTCGGAGCAGCTTCTTTTGGTAGCGTAATGGGATTAGTGGGTCCGTTCTTAGCAATCAGTGCCTTCGGCCCTATCCTTTTCTCAAGAATGTATGAGGTTGAGGGCTCCTATGCTTTAGCTTTTTATGGTGCTTTGTTAGTCTTGTGTCCCGGTTTTCTGGCGATTGCGTTCTTGAGAAGATAATTAATTTTGGAGTAGGTCATGACAATAACCAGCGCGCAGTTGGATGCACACTGGATGCCCTTTACTGGTAATCGCCAGTTTAAAAAAGATCCACGCATCATGGTGGCGGCTGAGGGTAGGTATTACAGAGACAGTAATGGCCGAAAGATTTTTGATGGTTTGTCGGGGCTTTGGACCTGTGGCCTGGGACATAAAGTAACAAAAATTAACGAGGCGATAAAAGAGCAAGTCGATACGCTTGATTTCAGTCCTAGTTTCCAATTTGGTCACTCTAAATCGTTTCAGCTGGCTGAATTAATTACGTCATTTACACCGAAGGGTTTGAATCGGGTTTTCTTTACCGGCTCGGGATCTGACGCGGTTGAGACGGCATTAAAAGTAGCTAGAGCATACTGGGCACATAAAGGGTCACCATCAAAATCCAAATTCATTGGGCGAATTAAGGGATATCATGGCGTCAACTTTGGCGGTCTCTCGGTCGGGGGGATAGAAGCGAATCGAAAGATATTCGGCGAGCTTTTGCCTTCAAATCATTTAAGAGAAACAATTACGCCAGAAAATACTTTTTCGAGAGGGCAACCAGCGGAGGGAGAATTCCTAGCCCAGGAGCTGGATGGAATCATTCGGTCTCAAGGTCCTGAGAACATCGCAGCGGTGGTACTCGAGCCGATGTCTGGATCGGCGGGGGTTATTCCCCCTCCAAAAGGCTATTTGCAGCGGGTTAAATCAATCTGCGAGAAGCATGAAATTTTGCTTATCTTTGATGAAGTTATATGTGGTTTAGGAAGGTTGGGTCGAGCCTCGGGATCTGAAGCGTTTGGCGTAGTGCCTGACATAATGACAATTGCTAAGCAGCTTACAAATGGCGTAATTCCAATGGGCGCCACCATAGTGAAGGACGAAATCCACGATGTTTTCATGGATGTTAATACACCGAACTATATGCTCGAATTTCCTCACGGGTACACTTATTCAGCTCATCCGGTCGCTTGTGCAGCAGGTATAGCGTCTCTCTCTATATTGAGTGAGGAAGCTATTTTTAAAAGGGTCAGAGACATCGCGCCCTACTTCGAGGCTTTAATTCATGATTTAAAAGGTTGTTCTGTAGTAAAAGATATAAGAAATTTCGGTCTGGCAGGGGGCATCACGTTGGAGCATTATCCATCCGAGCCCGCAAGACGACCGTTCGAGGTTGCAATGAAAATGTGGGAGAAAGGGTATTACGTTAGGTATGCAGGAGATACCATTCAAGTCGCGCCAGCGTTCGCGGTTCAGGAAACGGAATTAGATAGACTTTTTGAGAATCTTAAAGACTCGCTATCCTAGCAGTCGGGACATGTTTCTTATTGACGTTTGACTACTTTGAATATCACAATTTGCAAACCTAAATTAATTTACCGAATATGGATCTCAACGAATTTGGATTATATAAAACCCATTGAAGCAAAATCCTTGCGCGGATTGAGACTTGCCTTAACCGTTGGGGTTCCTGGTCCTTGGGGGGAATCGGCGAAGAAGATGCTTGAGTATAAGGGGATCGATTACGTTGCGGTGGAGCAACACCCTGCCCAGCCAAACGAGGATTTAGTTGCGTGGACAGGGGTGCGAAACGCACCAATAGCCATCTACAACGACGAGGCACCGAAAACTAATTTTCAAGATATTGTGGCTTTAGCTGAGAGACTAAATCCAAATCCGAGCCTTACTCCCTCCGAATGGAATGAGAGGATTATTTGTTTCGGAATAAGTAACGAAATTTGCGGTGAAGGCGGTTTTGGTTGGTCTCGCAGATTAATGGCAACAAGTTCTCCTCGCCAGAGATCGCTTAGCGAGCAAGAAATCAAGATTCTATCTAAAGCGCCAAATTTGGACAGAGACACTATGGAAAAGGCTTATGGATCTTCAAAAATTCAGGCAGCAAGGGCCTCTGACCGAGTCAAAGAAATTTTAGTTGGACTAAAACACAGGATCAGACGGCAGATTTCGCTTGGATCTTACTATTTCGTGGGTGAAAGCCTAAGTTCCTGCGATATTCATTGGGCCTGTTTCAGTAACATGCTTCTCCCTTTGCCCGAGGAAGTAAACCCAATGCCCGAATGGCTTCGACTAAGCTACGCCGATATCGGTTTGATAAAGCTATCCGATTTTGAGGAATTACTGGAACATAGAGATATGGTTTTTGAGAAGCATTTAAAACTCCCTCTTGATTTTTAGTAAAACTCGCTTTCAGAGGAAACAATTTAAGGCAGAAAAATATTTCTGACTGCTAGTAAAAATAGACACGGGGGGACACGGTGAATAATTCTGGGTTACTAAGGCATAAGGTTTCTTTGGTCACGGGAGGATCGGGAGACATCGGACGGGCTATCGCAAAGCGATTAGCCGTTGAAGGTTCAAATGTTTTAATTACTTTCGCAGGGGCAGAAGATCGCGCCGAGAGGACACTAGAAGAAATCAGAGAAGCTGGAGGTGTTGCTCAAAGTTTCAGGCTTGATCAGAGAGATCCCGAGGATATTGAGAAGGTGATTGCGCATGTTCGGAATGAATTTGGAGCGCTTGACATCCTCGTGAATAATGCTGCTTGGAATATAGGTATTCCTTTCCCTGAATTACATCAATTAACCCCCGAGATTTGGGACAGAGTTCTTGAGACTAACTTGCGAGCGCCTTTTCTTCTATCCAGAGCAGCTGCATCACTATTAAAAGTTGGCGGAGGTCACATTGTGAATATTTCCTCAGCTGGTGGAATTACTCCTGGATCGAGTAGCATAGCCTATTCCTCTAGTAAGGCTGGCTTGAATCATCTGACTCGTTGCTTAGCCGTCGCAATGGCGCCCGATGTGTCTGTAAATTGCGTCGCTCCAGGGCTTGTGGAAGACACTCGCATGGCGAATCGGCTACCCCGCGCGGTTTCGGAAGGGGCCAAGAGGCAGGCAATACTCGGTAAGGTGGGTCAGGTTGAGGACATAGCAGAGCAGGTATTGACCTTTGTCACTTCGTCGTCAGTAACAGGACAAACCATTGTCATCGATGGGGGACTTCCAGCCGCAATGAGATAGCCAATTTTATCTCCCCCCCCCCTTTTTGAGAGAGCAGAGAATCTTTGGTTGTCGAACTTTACATAGATCTAAACCCACTTGACGATTTCTAAAAATTTAACGCTCATACTTCTGGTACCACTCGGAAAGATATTTGTATGTTCGGAACCAATTTGTTGGCTTTCTTCGTCCTGTGCCATGCCATTCGTCATTCATTCTGATTAAGGTAGTAGGCACGTTTGCTTGTTTCAGGGCCACGTAGAGTTCCTCTGTCTGAGGCATGGGAGTTCTTATGTCAAGCACCCCGGTCATTAAAAGGGTCGGAGTTTTGATATAGCCTGTGCGCATTATGGGAGATCTCTCTAACCAATTTGTCGGATCTTCCCAAAAAGGAACGTCGAACCACTCAAAAGTCCAAGCGGGGATGTCAGTAGTTCCAACCATGGATATCCAATTAGTAACCGGGCAGAGCGACGCCGCGGCCGCAAACCTGTTATCGTGGGCGACTACCCATGCAGTTAAAATTCCTCCTCCGCTACAGCCTTGCACATACATTTTCCTTTCGTTGATAAACCCTTTTTCTGTGAGTTGATCGACTCCTTTCAACAGGTCGGTAAGATCGCCTTGCCCTGGGTAATCGTTATCGATGATATCTGCAAACCTACTCCCGTATCCCGTGCTTCCCCTCGGGTTTGTAAACAGAACGACGTAGCCGTCGCTAGCGAATTGATGCCATAAATAGTTAAATTGAGGTCGATACATCGCATGGGGACCACCGTGAATAATCAAAATGAGGGGGTATTTTTTTTGTTCAACGAAGTCCGGAGGGAGGATATACCATCCCTGTATATTGAGCCCGTCGACCGAGTCGTAATTAATTTCTTTGGTTTCTCCCAACTGATATTGCGTCAATAAAAGCTCGTTAAAATCAGTGAGTTTGAGATACTCACCCTTACTAAATATTGCGACCTCTGCAGGCCTGTTGGGGGTAGCGATAGTGCCGACGAGCTTCTTACCCTGAGCCGAGGAAAGAAAAAATTGATCTTTGAAACTTGGATCTACGTCTCTGATCTTAGCGCTCTTAGTGTTCATACTTTTTAATCTTCGTGATCCCCTCTCATCGACGTTGATAACCAAGCTTTGGTTAGATGTCCATATTATCTCGTCCGGTGTGCTACTAAGATCTTCAGTGAGTCTTCTCGCGGAGGTGTTAGAATATATCCATAAATCAAAAGCGACCGAGGAGTAATCACGAGATTCGGTTCCAAGAAAAGCAACGTTTTGGTTATCCGGTGAAACGACCGGTTTTTTATAAACTCCGTTTTTTGGGGAGATCTTTTCAACCACCCTAGAGTTCAAGTCAAGAGAGAAAATACTCGTTTGTTTCCAAGGCGTGCGCATGTCGTTCAATTCGTTGTTACCGGTGAATACCACTCGAGACTCACCCATCCACGCTAGATCACCAACGAAATCGAGTCCCCAGTTGCTGATTTTTTGCGCTGCTCCACCATTCGAACTCACAAGGTATAGGTGGTGCTCTCCATTTTTCAACTCTCCCTTTCCGTCATACCTCCAATGGAGCGTTTTAACAACCGTTGGCTCTTTCGTCCAATTATATTGTTTGCCTTCTTTTTTCCCTGGGATCTCAACGGTCCAACTGTTTTCGTATTCATTCAGGGCTGAGAACACGATTAGTTTTCCGCTCGGCGAGATTGAAAAATGCTCAATGTCTACTTCATGGTTACTTACTTGACTGACGTTTTGATGGTTGATGTGTTTCATAAAGATTTGATGGACTCCATTTTCATCTTTCTTTAAAAAGGACACTCGTTTACCGTCAGGAAACCATTGAGCTTTAGAGCCTTTAGCGAAGAAGGCTTGTTTTTCTCCATCCCCGCTCATTATCCAAATCTCTGACACAAATTTATCATTTTGTTTATCGATCCGTCTCTTGGTGAATAATATTTCAGTTCCTTGTCTATTGATAAGCGGTTTCGAGATTTTCTGGATGTCCCAAAAGCTTTGGGGTTCTAGAATTTTAGCGTCTAAAAAAATTGGAATTAGCAATAAACCAACTAATATTTTTCTCATTTCAGATACAAACTCATAAGTGTGCTTGGGATTATCCGAAAGAACCCAAACGATGCAAGCTGCAAATTTGCTTATTAAAAAATTATTAGGAAACTTCTACTTTGATTGGCTAGTCTTGATATCAAACCTGAAGTAGTAATGTAGATGATTATTAGAGGATAGGTAATGATTGAAAAAGAATTAGAGATCCCCACTCGTGATGGATCGATGAATGTTTATTCGGCGTCGCCTGATGAGGTAGATTTTTGTCCAACTGTGATTTTTCTTATGGACGCTCCAGGGAAACGACAAGAACTGCATGATATGGCAATGCGGATTGCTACCGTCGGATATCATGTTCTATTGCCCAATTTATATTACAGGAAATCGAAAAATTTTCAGATGAATTGGAGTGAAGAAGGAAGAAACGA
>JAYYDI010000014.1:0-3267 GCA_036161055.1 Pseudomonadota bacterium | reverse complement strand
TATAAAAAACCATCCCGTTATAATTAATGATACTAAAATGTCCCCGGCTATGTTTCTTGAGACTCCAAAAAAATATCGGTCGTAGATTGCAACAAATTTTTGGGGGTCATTCGATCTTGTTCCAAGCCAAAGAAAGATCTGCCATCCATTTGCATTAGCCCAACTACCTAGAGTTCCGAGTCGAAAAATTGCTTTAAAAAGACCATCTCCAAATATCTGACGCAGTGCGCTCTGAAAGAAAGGGAATAGATGGAGTTTCTTGGAGTTTAGAGCTTCTTTGTAGATAGATGGAGCTGATACGAAAAAATCGAAAAGTCTTAAATGGAACATGCTCATAATAATTAGATTAAGCGTTGAACGTTCTAGTGCTCCCTCTGCTTCAAACCTTCGTCCGCTGGTTACAATCTCTCCTGGCAAGGTAACTAAATTTCCTATTTCTGCGAATCTCAGTGCAAATTCTTTGTCCTCTAGAAATGTGAATCTCTCTGAGAAATGTCCCAACTTATCAAAGTTTTCTCTTGAAATGAGAAGGCCTTGATCGCCTGAAAAGGTTCCATTCCTGTTATAAGAAGATTTCCATTCAAAGAAGGAAAGAAATTTTTTGACTTTTAGATCTTCGCAAAAAAAATTAAGTTTGAAATGACCTGCAGAGGGCTCTGGTAGCCCCTTTATAAAATCCAGGCTATCTTTTAACTGGAATTTATTCTCTATGCCGCTGTCTGCATGCAGAAAAAGGAAATATTCGCCTTTGGCGTGCTGGGCTCCCTTATTGAGTTGTCTCCCTCTTCCTGGTTCGCCCGATACAATTACGGCCCCAATATCTTTTGCTATTTTTAGTGTGGCATCCTTTGATCCGCCATCGGAAACGATTATTTCAAAAGACACATTTCTCTGAGTAGAGAGCTGAAGGAGAAGCTTTTGTATTTGTTTTTCTTCGTTTAGCGTCGGGATAATTATGCTTAACATCTTAGGGGTGGTTCTTATATGGTTCCTTTAGCCCTGCTTTTGCCGCAAGTTTTATCTCATCAAAAACATATGTATTCTTGGAGATTGCCATGATCTCTTTGTAATCGGAGATGGCGAGGTTTCTTCGATTTGTAAGGTCGTTTAGCTGGGCTGAGGTCAATTTAAACCAAGCGACACTCCACCCTGGCAAGTTCGAATTCTCTGAAGAGAAATAAGGTGCAATTTGCAAAAAATCTCTTTGGGCTTGAACGAGATCTCGATTTCCTAATCGTGCTCTGATCATGGAAACTTTTGCCAAATTGTATTCTGCAGAATTGGAGTCGGCATCCTTTAAGAAACTTTTTGCTGCAAAAATACTTTCTTCAAACTTTTCTTGAATAAGCAAAACGAAGATTAGTTGAAGATGGAATCTTGGGTTTTTTGGAAACTTATCAGATAAATATCTGAAATGGTCTTCTGCCTCTGGATGAGTCGACTCGTTCTCAAGGAATAAAGAACCCAAGGTGTAGCGGGCGACGTCCGTGTATCTTTCTCCCCACATGACTGATTCTTTAAGGTAGGGAATGCTTTTTTCTGAATTTCCAGTTGGAATGAACCAGAGGAGAGAGCTAACTGCTTTTATGAACGGAGGAAGATTATCGGCAACATAATAGGCCAGACCTAGGTGGAATTTTGCGTCATGAAGCTTAGGATCTAACTTTAAAGCCGTTTCCATCTGGTCGATTCCAACAACTCCGTGTTTGCCTGCTTTGTAGAAATTGCCGTTTAGCCCGAAGTAATAGCTCAGCGCAAAGTGAGTTTGCCCACAGTAAAAATGAGCTAATGCTTGATCACCTTTCCCATTTAGATTAGCTTTGCACCACTTGAGTATTTCAGTGGCATGGTAACGGAGATCCTCCTGGTAAACTGTATCAGCTTCATTCCAGGTCATTTGCGTTGTAATAGAATTTAGGGCAAATACGTGGCCTATTGGAGACCCCCTTACCAACAGTAGTTGTTGCTCGACTCGTTTTGCTCCCTCGTAATCACCAGCAAGTTGAAATTCAATTCCTTTGAGTTCAAGCGAGATTGCGCCAGTTAAGCCATAACTAAATGGAGCAAACCAAAGTAGCCAGAGAGCATGGTATTTCATTTGGTCAATCTATTGACTGCCTGTTCGGACAAGGCTAAAGCAATACTTATTCGCTCTCGCATATGTTCAAGGTCTATGCCTTCAGAACTTTTTTGACCAGCCATATAGCGAGCGTAGAGCCCTTGGACAATACAGGCTGATTTCCAGCGATTGAAGCCTGTGTAGTAGTCGAGGTTCGAAAGGTCAGTTTTTGTTTTCTCTTCATACCTTTTAGCTAATTGGGAGCGTTCAGGAAAGCCTTTAACTGCAGTCGCTGCCTCCGGCGAAATGGGAATTATGTCAGATGAGTCAGGGAAAGCGTTGATAGCATAGGCAAGGTCAGCGAGAGGGTCTCCTAGTGTTGATATTTCCCAATCGACTACAGCCGCGACAAACGAGTCGTCGCCTATCAGGCAATTGTGAAGTCCGTAATCACCATGCACGATGCTTAATTTTTTCTGCTCTGGTAGGTGGGCCACGAAAAACTCTTGCAAGTCTTTAGCTCTGGGGTCGTCATAATCGGCTGATTCCATCGAAGACGTCCAGGATCGGAACCAGGTTTTGAGTTGACGTCCGACGTAGCTGTCTGATTTTCCGAGATTCTCTAAACCAACTTCAATGGGCACGATCGCGTGCAGATCTGCTAGTACATCCACAAAAGAGTAGGCTAGTTGCGGTCTTTTCTCTTCTGGTACCCATTCCAGAGTTTCCTCATTGTTGTACAATGGCCGCCCATCAATTAATCCCATAACGTAAAACCAAGCTCCCGTTATGTCAGGACTTTCACAAAAGCCAAGTGCTTTGGGAACAGGAACTGGAGTAGAGCCCAAAGCCGAAATCAAAGCCCATTCTCTGCTCATGTCATGCGCTTTTGGAAGTAAAACCCCTTGAGGAGGACGCCTTATCACTGCCTTTTTGCCAGATTTATCTTCTATTCTGTATGTAAGATTGGAGTGCCCGCCTTCTAAACGAATCCAATTTAGTGGCGGCGACAATTCGCTGATATTTTCGCTTATCCACTGTTCCACCCTTTCAACGTTATACCCTTCTGGGGAAGCAACCATTTTCTAACCTCTTTCGTATGGAAGATAATGTATCTATTTTTGCTTGCTCTGTAAAAAATTGACATCGGATTTTTAAATCATTTCGCGTTTTGAAGTTAAAAAAGTTAAGCTTCTCCTATGGAAACT
>JAYYDI010000013.1:0-2851 GCA_036161055.1 Pseudomonadota bacterium | reverse complement strand
TCTCGCGGGTTCAGCCAAGTATTTACCTCTAAAGTGTTCCGCTAGAGACTTAGACAGTGTGGTTTTCCCAGAGCACTCAGGACCGGTCAAAACGAACCTATTCATCAGACTTGCTTTACAATATTTTGACTCCAAGACCGCCAACCCAACAGAGCCATCCAGAGATAAACAGAGTACAAAAAACTGTAAAAGTATAATCCAGGCGACCCGCTAAAACCTTTCAATGCATAGAGCGCTATCTGGAATACGTCTATAAGAAACCAAAGTGCCCAACTCTCCAAATACTTCCTAGCAGTCATCCACATAGCGACGAAGCTGGCCACGGTAGTTAAACTATCCCAATAGGCAAAATCGGCATCAGTATAATCGCTAAAGAAATATCCTACCGCTAACGTTCCCATGATCATGGCAAATGCTGCATACGCTAACTCATTATTAGGAACTCTAGCGACGCGTAATCTGCCCTCTATCTGCCTCTCCTCAGCTCCTCGAATCCAAAAATACCAGCCATAGACATTCATAACGACGAAATACAAGTTTAAGAGTAAATCCGCATAAAGCCGAGCTTCCATCACCACAGCTGATGTTATGAGTGCGTATAACAAGCCGATGGGAAAAGTTAAAATAGACTCTTTGATTAGCAACCAGACGCATACTAAGCCGCTCAAAGTGCCGAGTATTTCGAGCCAATAAGTTTCAAAAAATTCCATTCATATTCAACGAGAAGTCTCCAGGGAAACTTTAAGCGCGGGATAAATTGATTTCTACCTCTAACATACTGAATTGACCGATAACTCTTTTATTAAAATTTTTACGACCTTACTATAGCCTTGGAAAAGTGTTGCCGGCTCGAAGGGCAACAGCAGAAAAAAGTGAGAACTCGAATTGATAAAAAAAATTGCGATCGTAGAGGATGATCCAGACCAAAGAATTAATTACTCAGACGCAATCCAAAAAAAAGGTTATATGGTTGAGGCTTACTCCTCTAGACCTGATGCTGAGGCGGGCTTCGAACGGTCGATGCCTGATTTGGCGATCCTCGACATCATACTCGGGAACGAAGTTGACGGTGGCTTCCAACTTTGCCGGTCACTGCTGAGCCGCTCGCCCTCGCTACCTATTATCTTCCTGACAGAACGAATCAATGAAATAGACAAAATCTCAGGATTACGTCTGGGGGCATGGGATTACCTACCAAAACCAATTTCTCTCGATTACCTCAGTGAGAGAATATCTTCACTCCTCAGAATCAATGAAACTCGTTTAAATGGAATCCCCACGAATCAGAGAAATTCCTCCAAAAATGGCGATTTGCTGCTGGATCAAGATGCGCTGCTGGTATCCTGGAAAGGAGTCAGGATTGACCTCTCGGGTACTGAAGTCAGAATGCTGTCCAAACTCCTCAAAGAACCAGGACATGCTGTCAGTTACGAAACTCTCATGAACGCAACCATGCAGAGCTTGGTCACCAACAACACTATAAACACCCACATGCGTAATATTAGAAAAAAATTTGAGGTCGTAGATTCTCAATTTAAGTCCATAAAAAGCGAATACGGCTTCGGTTATCGCTGGGTTTCTTGATTCCTCTTTTACGAGAGCGTAATGAGAGTTCTTAGAAAAATAAGAGGGCCAGGCTTAGGTACAAAACTCGCCCTTATGGGACTTGCGCTTCTTCTGATCCCACTATTTAGCTATAGACAGGTGGTAGAGATGGAGCGCCTGCTTTTTCAGAGCCAGTCGAGAGCGCAGTTACTCACCGCGCAAGGAATATCCACGCTCTTCAATGGACGGGAGGACTTGTTCGAGGAGCTGCCTCTAGACATCGATGACTTTGAACCTCTATACGCTCAACCAATAAATTCGCCTGTAAATCTCGACGGAGTTTTTGATGATTGGCAGGACTCTATCTCGAAGAAAGTTTATTCGTTTGGAGATTCAGATAACTCTTTTGAATTAGTGCTGGGGGAAAGAGCGGATTTTTTGTATGCCTTTCTAACAATCCAAGATAACAGTCTTGTTTACCGCGACCCCAGCTACTTAAGGCTGGACAATGCAGACCACCTTAGACTCAGTTTTGTTCGACCGGATGGACGAGATGGACGGGTTGCTATCATATTTCCTCGATCGGGTGAGATCGAGGGTTTTGAGATGGACGACCAGTGGCGGTATGCAGCTACGGGAGCCGCTGACAGCAGAATTCAAGGCTCCCTGAGAAAAATCTCCGCGTCAAATTCAACACTCGAATTCAGGTTCCCGCTAAGCATGTTGGGGAGCAGTCAATACTTCGGGATTAGTTACGTGGATGTTGATGATCCCGTCACAAGAGAAATAGAAAATATTACTCAAACGCTCCCCTCTTCTGGCAAGGATAATTTCGACTTGGTCGTATTAGGAACTCCGGAAGTCCGAAATATTGTTCAAAGCCTGGGTTACTCGGGATCCAAGATAACTGTCATCGACAGTAAACGTAGAATAAGGGCAGAGAACGAGAGAGCCCTTAACACGAAGAGCTCAGAAATTTCAGAACCTCTTTTCGACGTTTTAGGACTAATCAGAGATTTACGAATTTGGTTCAACGCAGGAAAGCAAGAGGACCCGTCAAAGATGACAGAGTCCGAACTAAAGATTTCGAACCAAAAGATTATCGATCGGAGCCTAACCGGAGAGGCACTAACAACTCGGAAACAAAGTGCCAATCAAAAAGAGGTGATTGTAGCAGCCCATCCGATCGTGTCCGATAGCAACGTAATAGGAACAGTAATCGTTGAACAAAATACCGACGATATTTTGAGTTTCCAGCGATCATCTTTAGAGGAGGTTCTGCTCCTCTCCCTCGCCACTCTCGGGG
>JAYYDI010000012.1:0-3571 GCA_036161055.1 Pseudomonadota bacterium | reverse complement strand
CTGGATATTATCTGACCGCCGCAATACTTGTCGCTATCAACCATCGCAAACGCACTAGCATTGGCCAGCGTATCGATGCGTCAATGATGGAGTCAGTCGCCGTGCAATTAGGCGATGCTGTCATGGAATATTCGGCAAATGGAATTATCAGAAAACCATCTGGAAACACACATCCTGACGTGGGGCTTCAGGGTATTTTTAAAACAGTTGATGGACACTGGCTAGCGCTCACAGTGGATAGCGATGAAAGCTTTAAATCTCTATGTCACATCCTGGAGCTCAACAAGCTTCTGGATGATAAGAGGTTTGAGTGCCCAAAGAGTCGACAAGACAATAAGAAAGACCTTCGAGAGATTGTTAAGGACGCTTTCCTAAAGCGCTTTAGATCTACTCAGCTTACCAAGCTTCAATCTAGAGGAATCACCGCTGCTATCTGTGGAGATTTCTTGGAAACTTATAGAGAGCCAAACGAGCAGTTTGTAGCGAGAAGATTTATGCAGGCCATTAACCACCGCGAGGCCGGAGAGCATCTTCTTCCCACAATGCCCTGGATTCTGAAGAACACAAAACCTTCAGAACATTCGCCTCCTCCGTGTTTTGGAGAACACAGCCAGGAGATTTTTAGACAAGAATTGGATATAGACGACGACGAATATGCCGAGCTGGTGCGGTTAGGAATTTCGGGACAGGAGAAACTTAGCTAGTAAAACACCACAAAGTCATCTGTTGACACTTATTTCAAGATAATATTTTACGACAATACTTTTACTAGCCTTTCACTGAATAACTAGCCGAGACACAACACTATCTCGCTATGATTCCAACCCCTGACCGAGATTTCAAATGATCGACTATTTCTGGTTTGACGCCCTTAAACAGGCTATCCGCAAAAACAAGAGAGCAAAAGAAAATCGCTATTTCCAGTTGGCTACACTCTCAACAGATGGATCTCCGTCTAACAGAACGGTTGTTTTTCGTGGATTCCTCGATGGTTCAAATTCGATTAAAGCAATTACAGATACGCGGAGCAGTAAGTTCACCGAGATCGAATGCAACCCCTTATGCGAAATCTGTTGGTACTTCGGGATTACAAGAGAGCAATTCAGAATAAAAGTAGCGGCCGAAATCGATGACAACGCTAGCTCACAAGAAAGACTCAACGTTTGGTCGGAACTCAGTGCTGCTGCAAAAGAACAATTTTTTTGGGCCGCACCAGGAGAACCCCTTTGCTCTTTAGCTGTCGATCAATGTATTCCTTCTTTGCTCGGAGAAGAACCACCTGCTTCGTTCGCCTTGCTAGTTCTGTCGCCCGTCTCTGTTGATCATCTGACGTTAAAAGGTAAGCCGCAAACCCGATGGTATTCGATTAAATCAGAGGATCTTTGGTCCGCGACCGCAGTGAATCCGTGACAAAAACAAAAACATCGAGTTCCAATTGGCTAAGCGTCCGCGAGGAAGGGCTCTACATAAGACCGGCAGATATATTTATTGACCCGATTAGGCCTGTAAAGAGCGCAATTGTTACGCATGGGCACTCCGATCATGCAAAACCTGGTCATGGGAACGTATACGCTACGCCAGAAACATTGGCGATCATGAAATGCCGATACGGTAATAATTTCGCTGAGAAGTCAACTGAAACGACTCTCAGACGATGTGTCGAGCTACCCGGGGGTGTAGTTATGACTTTGCTTCCAGCTGGACATATTTTAGGGAGTGCGCAAATAACCCTGGTCTATAGAAATGAGGTTGCTACGATCTCGGGTGATTTTAAGCGATCCCCAGACCCAACCTGTGAATCTTTCGAGGTGCAAAAAAGTGATATCTTTATTACTGAAGCGACGTTTGCGCTTCCAGTTTTTAACCATCCGCCTATCGAAAAAGAGCTTGGTCGCTTACTTCAATCACTGGAGGAATTCTCGGACCGCTGTCACCTTGTAGGAGCTTATGCTCTAGGAAAGTGTCAACGAGTAATGTCGACGCTCAGAAATATGGGCTATACAGACACAATCTATCTGCATGGAGCTCAGGTGAAATTGGTTGAGCTTTATGAGCAGCTAGGTGTTGACCTTGGGGTATGGAGAAGAGTGTCAGAACTAGATGATCTTACGTGCTTGTCTGGAAAAATAGTCCTCGCTCCACCGTCAGCATTAGCTGATAGATGGTCTCAAAAATTGCCGAACGTTATGGCATGCATGGCATCAGGTTGGATGCAAATAAGAGCTCGAGCAAAACAAAAACGTGCGGAGTTACCACTCGTGATTTCAGACCACGCAGACTGGACTGAATTGCTGAAAACGATCGAACAAGTGAGTCCCAAACAGCTTTGGGTTACCCATGGCCGAGAGGAAGCGTTAGTCCATAAAGCTAGGCAGTTAGGTGTAGACGCAATGGCATTAAATCTCCTCGGCTACGAGGATGATGCCGACTAAAGATGATTGAATTCGCTGAACTAGTTCACAGACTGTTTTTCACCTCCGGTAACTTGGCAAAGGCAAGAATCCTAAGAGCGTATATCGAAAGGACGCCTGATCCAGATAGAGGATGGGCTATAGCCATATTGTCTGGAAGGTTGGACCTGACACTTTTTAAACGAAGCCTTATCAATCAACTCATTAAATCCCGAGTAGATCCATACCTGTTCGACCTTTGTTACGACTATGTCGGAGAGCTCAGCGAGACAGTAGCTCTCTTGTGGCCGACGTCAAACAGGGAAACGAAGTCGAAACTACCATCACTAACAACTATCCTAGCGACGCTCGAATCATGCTCAAAAGCAGAGATTGAAGAGTGTGTCGGCAACTTATTAGATCAGATGAGTCCCCAACAGAGATGGGCCTTCTTAAAAATCGGAACAGGAGGCCTTAGAGTTGGCATGTCTGCGCGTTCTGTAAAAGGCGTGCTTGCTGCCTTTGGGAAAGTGGACTTGGACGAGATTGAAGAACTTTGGCACGCCATCGAGGCCCCTTTCGAGGAGCTTTTTGAATGGTTATCCGGGAAAGCTGCAAAACCGGATATCAGCGGGAAGCTGTCCTTTACGTCGCTAATGCTGGCACACCCAGTGGACGTTAAATCGCTCGATTTCATAAACCCAAAAGAATGGTATGCCGAATGGAAATACGATGGCATAAGAGTTCAACTCGTGAATTCAGAAAAGGGATCAGCAATCTTTAGTCGATCAGGGGAAAATATATCCGCTAGCTTCCCTGAACTTTCAAAAGAAACTACTGACAATTCCATCCTAGATGGAGAATTGGTCGTTATGCGAGGCAAAGAGATTGGCTCTTTCAATGATTTGCAAAAGCGACTTAACAAACAGAAGCCCACAAAAAAGGATATCGAGAATTATCCAACCATCGTTATTGTTTATGATTTACTTTCTTATGAGGAGAAATCCTTTAGAAAGAAAACACTCAGCGAACGTCGATCTTTACTGGAGTCACTTTTCAAAACAGGAAAAACGTCATGCAAGTTGATTCTTTCTCCCACTATCCCTTTTAAAGATTCTCAAGAGCTCCAGGATTTAGTTGATGGCCTAAGGCTGAATCGGGAAAACAAATACGAAGGGTTA
>JAYYDI010000011.1:0-6014 GCA_036161055.1 Pseudomonadota bacterium | reverse complement strand
CCCACATAAAACCGAAGCCAAAGACATTTCTAAGAAATATCTGCAAAAGCGCGAGAGACACAACAACTAAGAGCGAAAAGACCAAAGAAAAGTCTTCCATTTTTTCTATGAAAACTAGTGTTTTGTTGACCAATTTAGGTTCACCAAATCCGTATTTTTTTAAACTTCGATTGAGAATGCTTAGTTGCTTTCAATCGAACGGAAATTTTTAAGAAGCTCGAGATAAGTGTTGACTACCTCCCCGCTGATTTCACCGGATCTCATTAATTTCTGAACAGATAGATCAGCAGCCGTTTGCCATTCTGCCTTGTCAGTTGGCTCTACGAAGGTAATCCCAATTTTTTTTAAAGCCTGGAGGGCTCTCTCATTATCAGATCTAGTTTCACGACCCACTAATTCAAAAACCTCATCCAAAATCTTCACCACAGTGTCTTGATCTGTCGAAGATGCTTTTGAGTAAACCTTCATGTCCATTGCCAACATTGAGTAAATATACACTAACGGTAAATTCATCAAATGAGTCAGGTGATTATGCCATTGAAGCGCCAATATCACCGAGGGGGGTCCCACTACAGCGTTTATCATTCCCGTCTGAAGCGCTGGCAGGACGTCAGTTATGTTCAAGGGTATTGGACTCACGTCAAACGACTTAATTAGCTCCGCAGCAATAGGATCGTTATCTGGAATCCACGCCTTTAACTTTCGCAAGTCCGCCAGTGATGAAACTGGTTCATTAGCTAAAAGATAAGCGAATCCGGTTTCAGTAAATGCGAAGGTTTTTATCCCAGCTTTTTGCAGTCCATCTGATATATAAGAATCCATTCGAGCTCGAACGAAATCAACTTCTTCGTAGGAGCGGAACTGCAGCGGCAGGTTGTATACCTGCAAATCCGGGAAAAACCTCGTCAGAGACCCCGCCGCAAATACTCCTCCGTTTAGTTGCCGGATTCGCATTTTCCGGAGGACTGTCGCGTCGTCTCCCTGAACACCGCCAGGGTATATTTTAAAAGTTACTCTCTTGTTCGTTTCAGCCTCGATTCTTTCAAGGCCAACTCTAAACTTCGACATCCAGCCCAACCCATCAGGTGATATCGTCGCAATTTTAAAAACTTCTCCCGAAGCGAATAATGGCAGAAAGCAAAAAACAAGAAGGAGACGGACAATTTTTGATTTCATATTCTCTCTAGAAATAATCTTTTGAACTCTCAAGAAGCACTGTCGCTCTTTTTCTGGCGATCTGGTTCGTTAAAGTAAACCTTCCCGCAACTGGATCAGCCGATAGCACTTCTTCAAGCAAACGGTCATGCAACTTCTGATCAAAAACAAGCCTAGCATATTGCTCCGCATAGATAACCTTTGAAAGAAGAAAACGTTCTTCAATCTCGATCGCGCGCTCAAAATGCGCTTTACCTTTCGCTGGTCTTCCGCCCATCAACTTTGGCAAAAGGGTTTCTATTCCACCCAAGTATAGATGAGCCCTCCCATCCTGATAGGTCTCATCAAGCTCTACTACTCTTTCCATTAACAATTTAGCTCTATTTAACTCTGAAATTACAGCCCAATCATCGCTGTTTGCTTGCAATCGTCCGACCCAAGAGGTACCAAGCGAGTAGGCGACAAGCAAGTCTTTTGACGACAAATTAGCTACTACCGTTTGGTATTCGGGGAAAGTGAGCTCGCGAGCTCGGCATAATTTAGATTTAGCAACGCATGCTGCTTGATCAGAATACCTCATAGCTTTTGCACTGAGGATTTTCAGTCGATCTTTATCTTCAACTAAAACACTGAAAGATCCGTTTATATCTGCTGCGGAAACCAAAAGTTCAGGCGTCTTCGCACCACTTTCCAACAAGCCGTCTATTAGCAGAAGGAACGCCGGGATCCCCTCTCTTACAGTTTCGATGTCTGAACTGCTCATAATAGACTCGCTTAATCCGTCAGCTAATTGAGCAGTAATTCCCGAGAAAAGATTCGAGCACCCAGGCAATAATAGGCTGAAGAGCAACAAGCCCCTCCTTGATTTTTTTCCGATGTGCAAAAGACTCAATAGGTAACCTGTCCAGACTGACTTAAATTATTAGATCCCACCAAAGAAAGGGTTCGCGTTTTTTTCAAATGCCAAAGAAGTTGAGGGACCGTGGCCCGTCACCACCAGCGCGTCATCAGCAAGGCTAAATAACCGTTCCTTTATCGATCGCTCTATTTGCTCAAAGCTCCCCCCAGGCAAATCTGTCCTGCCTACACCCAATTGGAAAAGCGTGTCGCCAGCGATAAGTAGAGAGTGGTTCTCGAACCAGAATGAAAAAGATCCAGGGGTATGACCGGGTGTGTGAATTGCAACTCCGTCACAACAATGCAAAGAATCCTCATCTGAAAGCCAGCTATCAATTCTGGAAGTCTCGCCACACTCGATACCGAACCGCTGGCACTGACTTTCAAGAGCGTCCCAAAGAAACTGGTCTCCCTTGTGAAGAAGTAAAGGCGCCCCTGTCCTCTTTTTTATTTCCGCAGAGGCCAATATGTGATCTAGGTGGGCGTGCGTGTGAACGATCTGTTTTACTATTAACCCATTCTCTTGAACGATCGACATTATCCGTTCAGGATCTCCTCCAGGGTCGACGATCACACAAGCCTTCGTTGCCGGATTCGCAATGATCGAACAATTGCATTGCAGCGGACCGACTGGAAACGTTTCAAAAAATACTTCTCCTGATACTTTTGGTAGATTGAATCCCATAATTACTTACCTTTTGCTCTTTGCCTAAATAAACATTCTATATGCGTTTATTTTGTTCTTTGAGTTCAGAATCTTGGCAAAACTTTATCCAAAACTTCAAACTCTCGAGACCAATCATCAGCAGTCTCATACTTCCTGCTTATGATAACACGGGAAATTCCTGCGTCCCGATATGAATTTAGCTCATCACAAAAATGGGTATCGCTTTGTCCTGAAAAATTATAATAGGTAACAACGTCAGAGGGCCTTCCGTATTTCCTTTCGGTGAGGTCATGAAAAAGCTTAATTCGATCTTTTATTTCACTGAACCGGCCAATTGGAAACCAGCCTACCCCAAGATTTACTGCTCGATCGAATGCGGCGGCAGACATGCCACCGAAAAGGATCGCAGGTTTTTTCGGTCTCGGCTTAAAAATGAATTCTTGCCCGTTCGAGACCATTATATCTTTTTCAAAGCATTCGTTGATAAAGGACAGAGTATCTTCAAAAATTTTCCCTCGTTTATTCCTTGGAACACCTAGCGCCCTGAATTCTGCATCCATCCACCCTACCCCGACGCCTAATATAAACCTTCCTGCAGATAACTCTTGAAGACTAGCAATCGCTTTTGCTAAAGGTAACCTTGACCTATAGGGAAGAATTAACACGCCGGTGCCAAGCATAATCTTGCTAGTCTGGCCTGCCATCCAACTTAATACTGTTAGGGGGTCTAAATAGCGCCCACCTGAACCCTCTGTATCGTCCGGCGGAATAGCAAGATGATCTACTACCCACGCTGACTCTAGACCTACTTTTTCGGCTGAACTAACAATAGAACTTATGATGGTGGGACTGGATTGAGGACCCATAATTCGGATCCCTATGCCAATTTTCATTTAAGTCGCTAAGTTGCGGCGATCGAAACGTTGAAAACGCCAGCTTGCCGAGCGGAATCCATAACATGGATCATTATTTCTGTTTTGCTTTCAGGATGGGGTTGGATTACAACGGGAGCCTCTGGGTTCTCAGCATGCAAACGTTCAATATTTGCTCTGACGGCCCGAAAATCTATGTCTCTACCACGAATCCGAATCCGGTCTCGACTGGTCACCTGCACCACGATGCTTTGTTTATCTGCATCCTTGACATTCTGATTTTTGTCAGGGGTGTTCACGTCCAATCCCATTTCTTTAACGAAGGTTGCAGTAACAATAAAAAAGATCAACATGATGAATACAACATCAAGCATCGGCGTGAGATCTATCTCTCCCTCTTCTTTCTGTTGTAATCCAAGAACCCTTCTCATAATTAACCCGGACGCCTCAGTTCGCCTTCATAGTATAACACTAACTGGATGAGATGATACAAACTACCTATCATTTGCTTTTCACTTGTTAATTACCTTGCTCACAGTGGTGTAGTGAAGGCCCAACTGGTTCCCTATCTCCATTAGGGTATAGCCAAACTCGAGGTGCGCTCGGTTTATCAACTCGTTTCTCTCATGCCGAGACTTGGTTTCAACTTTTTTAAACAATGCCCCCAGGCTTTTTCTACGAGTTGCCCGTTTCGGACCTTTCTTTTCCAAACGCTGGCCCTGAAGGATTGGCTGCATCTCGTTTAAAAAACGAGGGCTTCCAAGCAGCACCTGATTCTTTATTTTCGAAAAGGGTGTCTCACCGCCTGACGATTCAGAAACGTACTCTACGTAACCGCGGTGAGATCCACTTTTTTCTTTCCCAAAAAAAGCTAGCACGTCAGCTATATACAAAAATTCCGGGGGCGATTTTTCACCAGCGGTGGCTCTATAACTACTCCACTTATATTTTTCATACTTGAAAGCCTGCCCGTCGCTATCTTTTGAAACAACGTGTTTACAAAGGGGAAGCAAGAACGACTTTTTCTCAAAGAGAATGCTTTTAAATCTACCCTGGAAAACAGGACCACTCAGATCGTGTTTCTTATTATATATTTGGGTATATACACCATTTAATTGGCGCATCCCCCGAGAAAGATTTCCTTTGGGAACTTCTAAAACAATCCTGTACGAAGACCTCATGATCGAATAACTATGCACTAACCATCCGAACCGAGTGACTACGTTAGTGAGAACATCCAAAAAAGATTTCTTATCATCTTCATCTCGAAATACTTCCGCCTCGGGCCTAGCCTTGCTTTCGACATGATAAGTGGCTCCTGGAAATTCAATTCTTAAGGGTCTAGACATAAACGATGAAAATTCTTTTTACTTGGGCTGTTTTAGTAGTGAGTCAGATCCTAAAAATAGTAACTTCCCTTCATTCCGGTCTCAAGCCATTTTTTTTGTTTTTAGTCAAATAAGCGGTTGACCTGAGTAAAAAATCATGAATAAGTCGAAAATCAAATCGATAAAAACTAGGAGCCCAAAATGGCAATAGAAAAATTTCCCGTGGAAAAAAGCCATGTCATGATGTTCTCAAGATCAATTGGTGATTCCAATAAAATCTACTACGACGAAGACTACGCGAAAGAATCAAAATGCGGGGGTATTATCGCACCTCCGACTTTTGTTCAATCTAGTGCGCAATTTGATCCAGATTATTTCCTGAGACCAAAGGAAGGAAAGCAATGGTTCGGTTCCGCAAAAGGCCCAACCGGAATTACTGCGGACAAAGAAAGCTCCGATTCCAGCAGCAGATCCTCTGGAGGACTTCATGCAGAGCAGCATTACGTCTTTCACAAAACACTGATGGTGGGAGCAGTCTTATCAGCCGAGGTAAAGCCGGGAAAGACATGGGAGAAACAGGGAAGAAAAGGAGGAAATCTAAAGTTTTCCGAAACTGTCACGGAGTACCGCGATGAATCAGGAGAGCTAGTAATAACTGCGACCGGCGTAGGCGTAAAAACGGAAAGACCAGCTACGACAAAAGATAAAGGATAATCCAATGACTTTGCTACAAGACGAAATCAATATCGGAGACTCATACCAAGAGCAGGTGTGCGAAAATCTCTCGAGAACACAAATTGTAATGTACGCCGGCGCCTCCGGAGACTACAACCCACTTCATACTGACGAGATATACACAAAAGAGATCGCCGGCTATCCATCGGTTTTTGCCCATGGAATGTTGTCGATGGGGATGACAGGTAAAATGCTTACTAATTTCGTCGGTGACGGCAATTTAACCTACTATGGGGTTCGGTTCACCGCTCAAGTTTTTCCTGGAGCAACGCTCACAGCGAAGGCAACTATTACAAATATTCGCGACGACAACGGAACGAAAATAGCCGATCTAGAAATCTCTACTTCAGATCAGGACGG
>JAYYDI010000010.1:0-3834 GCA_036161055.1 Pseudomonadota bacterium | reverse complement strand
TCTCAGAAAGTTTAGAAAATCCCACATGGCGAGATTTTTTGGAAATGTGCAAGCCGAGGGTTGTTCTTCTGATGTTGCTATGCTCCGTCGTGGGAATGTTGTTGGCCTCAGAGAGCTTTGTTGACCTCTATATACTAATTCTTGGGAATTTAGGAATAGCGTTGGTAGCTGGCTCAGCAGCGGCGCTAAACCATCTAATAGACTCGAGAATTGATGCAAGAATGGATCGAACAAAAGATCGGCCCGTGGCTCAAGGTAGAGTGAGGCCTTTACAGGGCGCTGTTTTTGTAGGCATTACCGGTTCCTTAGGCATCACTATATTGGCGCTATATATAAACCCAATAACCGCCTGGCTAAATTTTGGGTCGTGGCTCGGTTATGGTGTTATCTATTCCATATACCTGAAAAGACTCACGCCCCAGAACATTGTCATAGGTGGTCTTTTCGGCGCTGCGCCACCCCTTTTTGGATGGACTGCGGTGACTGGGTCAATTGATGGTGGAGGGCTAATATTGGTTTTGATAATTTTCGCGTGGACCCCACCTCACTTCTGGGCTTTGGCAATCGACCGAAAGGAGGAATATAGAAAAGTAAATGTCCCGATGTTGCCTGTGACCCATGGAGAGAAATACACCAAGCTACACATCCTTCTTTACACTTTAATCCTAATTATCTGTTCTGTCCTGCCCTATGTAATTGGGATGAGCAATCTTTTTTACCTCTCCTCCGCAGTGGCACTGGGCGTTGGATTCATTTACTGGTCACTTTTAATGATCTTTAGCCATAGACCTAACGCTCCCTTCGATACCTTTCGTTATTCAATTTTTTATCTCGCAGCTTTGTTCATTGCACTGCTTCTGGACCATTACTTCTTTCCTGTAACATATATGATCAGTTAGATTTCAACATGGATAAAGGTGTAAGGAATACAATTTTTTCGCTTCTCGCTTTCATGGTTCTAATTCTTGGAGCCTTCTTTTCGAGCTTTTTAATCCCGAGGCCCCTTACCGAGGATGAACGAAATGAACTGGGTTTGGTCCTCTTTGACACTGCTCGTCCGCTAAGTGATTTCAAAATGCAAGATCAGCTAGGCAACCGCGTAAATCTAGAAAGCTTGAGAGGGAAATGGAACATTCTCTTCTTTGCGTTCACATCCTGTCCAGACATCTGTCCGACTACTTTGAGTTCCATATCCAAAGCCTACGATCAATTTGAGATACCAGTGAGAATAATTATGGTTACCGTCGATCCAGAGCGAGATACCTTAGATGTCATGAAGAACTATCTAGAATCTTTTAACCAGGAATTCATCGGGTATAGAGGTGAGTTCGAAGAAACTGTGAAGCTGGCACAACAGCTCAATGTTGCTTTTGGAAAGATACCGGGGCCCCAACCGGGGACCTACACTTTGGATCACAATGCCTCACTTGCATTAGTTGATTCAGATGGAAACTATGTCGGTTTTATCAAGTCTCCTCAATCCTCCAGTGACATCCAAACAATCCTAAACTCTTTTTAGATGTGAACTCTCTCATTTTAGAAAAATTAACAAAACAAGACTCGGTTAGTGACACTAGGATCTCAGAATTTATGTTTAATCTCCCGCTGAGGTCGTAATGTCGGCTTTGCTTGAAAAACCTGTGATAATTAGCCAGTTCCAACGTGTAAGATCCCAGACCGAAGACCTCTGTTTACCGCTTGAAATTGAAGATTATCAGATCCAGCCAATGGCCGACGCGAGTCCACCGAAATGGCACTTAGCACATGTCACCTGGTTTTTCGAAACTTTTGTCTTGGCGAAATATTCTCCTAATCATAAAGTGCTCAAACTTGATTATCACCATTTGTTTAATTCTTACTATAATGGAGTAGGTTCACCTTTTCCTAGGGCCTCTAGAGGTTATCTTTCCAGACCAACCGTTGCTGAAATTTATGAATATCGAAAACGCATTGATGAACGAGTTCTAGATTTACTAAGGACTAACTCTGATCCAGAGCTAATCTTCCGAGTAACCTTGGGATTGCATCACGAGAGACAACACCAAGAATTATTGCTCACCGACGTGAAGTATAATTTTGGTAACAATCCTCTCCTTCCCGCGTACAGCAAGAAAACTAAAAGGCATACGTACAAACTTCCGCCTCAAAAATGGATGGAGTTTGAGGGAGGAGTGACAGAAATCGGCTCTGATTTCTCGAGTAATTTTGCGTTTGACAATGAGACCCCTAGGCATAAGGTCTTTCTCAATCCATTCTATCTATCAAGTCGTTTGGTGACAAATAGGGAATTCTTGGAGTTCATTCGGGACGACGGTTACGAGCGACATGAGCTATGGCTGTCCGACGCGTGGGCCAATTTAAAAAATCTGGGACAAAATCGCTGGAAATTCCCTTTGTATTGGTATGAAGAGGACGAGGTCTTATTCGAATACACCCTGCAAGGTACTAGACAGTTGGACCTTGATGCCCCGGTTTGCCATGTTAGTGCTTACGAGGCAGACGCTTTTTCAAGATGGAAAGGAGCTAGATTACCAACCGAGCAGGAATGGGAATTTGCTGCCAGTGGTCTTCCTGTCGCAGGGAATTTCTTGGGTGTTGGGAATTTCCACCCAGTGAATGCAAGCGAGGACAAATTTTCTAGTCTCTTTGGAAACGTATGGGAGTGGACTAGCTCGAGCTATTCTCCATATCCTGGTTTTTCCTCCTTTGAAGGTTCGCTAGGGGAATACAATGGAAAATTCATGTCTAGTCAATTAGTTCTCAAAGGAGGCTCTTGTGTTTCCTCTGAAGATCATATCCGCGCTACCTATAGAAACTTTTTCTATCCAAAAGATCGTTGGCAATTTTCTGGAATTAGACTAGCCAAGGATGTGCTATGAAAAAGCAGTTAATCGCGCCTAATCTTACTCTTTTTGATCTTTCCACGAACGAGCCATTGTTCTCTCCCGAGGAAGTGCTCGAGGGCCTTCTAGCGAGTGAAAAAAGGGTTTCTTCAAAATTTTTTTATGATCAAGTTGGTTCTGATCTTTTTCAGAAAATTACCGAGCTACCTGAGTATTATTTAACAAAAGCAGAAATTGAAATTCTTTATGACAACCTTGAAGAAATTAGCGACCTCGTTGGAGAGGATGCTGCACTTATCGAATTTGGCAGTGGCCCGCCGCTGAAATCAAGAATGCTGATGAAGGCAATTAACCCTTCCATTTACTTGCCTTTAGATATATCGAAGGATTATTTGCTAGAAACGTCGAGGAGACTTGCAAGCGAATTTTCCTCGCCGGAGATAAAAGCTATCTGTGTCGATTACACTAAAGCCTTTGAGCTTCCTTTTGATTTAGCTAAAAAGTGCGTTGGATGTTTTCTCGGTTCGAGTATTGGGAATTTTAATAAGTTAAAAGCCTTAGATTTTTTAAAAAGGACAAAAAAATGTTTAGGTGATGGCGGAGAGCTTCTTTTGGGGGTAGACATGAAAAAATCCGCAGAGATACTAAATAAAGCCTATAACGACAGCGCAGGAATAACGGAAAAATTTAACTTAAATATCCTAAACCATATAAACAAACTTTGCGTTGCTGAATTTGATCCAATTAACTTCGCGCATCTCGCTGCCTACGATGAAAATTTAGGCTGCATTCAAATGCATCTAGTCAGCGAGGTAGAGCAAAAAATTAGTGTCATGAATACTGAAATTGCTCTAAGTAAAGAAGAGAAGATTCATACTGAAGATTCTTACAAGTATTCTCCCAGCGAAATTGAAAGCCTGGCCATGGAAGCTGGTTTTAATAAAAGCGTTAGTTGGTTTGACAGTAAAAAATATTTCGGTCTCTTCTATTT
>JAYYDI010000009.1:0-9232 GCA_036161055.1 Pseudomonadota bacterium | reverse complement strand
GTCTGCATCAATGTTAGGAATTTGCATGCACTCATTTCTTCTAGGCCCATTATTTGTGTTAGAATTCGGTATTTAACTTGAGAGTTTACAAATAACATGTAGGAATAGTTAGCCCTGAGACAAAATTCAGCCTGCTGTAACCCTTGGAACTGGATATGCCGCTTATATCGCAAGGTTATCACGCGGAGGCATGCTAGAGGTTCTATCGCAGGATTACATTAGAACAGCACGGGCAAAGTGTCTCCCAGAAATTGTTATTGTTTGCAAACATGGGTTGCGAGGAGGTTTGATACCTGTCGTAGCATTTCTCGGCCCCGCATTTGCTGGAATGTTGGGTGGTTCATTCGTAGTTGAAACGATTTTTAATATCCCAGGCTTGGGCAGATTCTATGTTCAGGCAGCGTTCAATCGCGACTACACTATGATTTTAGGAACAACTATTTTCTTTGCCACTCTAATTGTAATCTTCAATCTACTTTCAGATATCTTAGCGATGTGGATGAACCCTAAGTTGGCTCAAAAAGATTTGGAAGATGAAAAGTAAGTTGATGTCTGAATTGGATAACCGCGAGCTAAATCGATCTCTATGGAAGGATGCGTGGGTCAGACTGAGTAAAAATAGGCTAGCGCTTTTCGGTTTGATAACCCTGGCCTTCTTTAGTGTTATCGCTTTTCTGACACCTTGGATAGCGCCCTATGGTTACGAAGAACAAAATCTGACCTTGGGAGCCTCTCCACCCTCCTATCAACATTTATTGGGCACGGACATATTTGGACGCGATATGCTCACCAGAATAATGTACGGTGGACGCGTTTCACTTTTAGTTGGATTTATTGCAACTAGCGTTGCACTTGTTATCGGTGTTTCTTGGGGTGCTTTGGCTGGATATGTTGGTGGCAAACTCGATGCCTTTATGATGCGACTAGTAGATATTCTCTATGCACTTCCTTTTATGATTTTTATTATTCTTCTGTTGGTTGTGTTCGGACGAAATCTTCTTTTGCTTTTTTTTGCAATTGGCGCAGTCGAATGGCTAACGATGGCTCGGATTGTAAGAGGCCAAGTGATGACGCTAAAGAAACAAGAGTTCGTTGAGGCCGCGCATTCTATAGGTTTACCAAGACATACGATTATAATCAGACATATTGTGCCGAACGCGATCGGACCAATTATTGTTTACGCGACTTTGACTGTGCCCAACGTGATGCTTTTGGAAGCATTCCTAAGTTTTTTAGGGCTTGGTATTCAACCGCCTCAAAGCTCTTGGGGTCTTCTGATCAACTACGGGGTAGAGACAATGGAAGAATATCCTTGGCTACTTGTCTTCCCAGGACTAGCTTTAACCATAACCTTATTTGCTCTTAACTTTTTGGGCGACGGACTTAGGGATGCACTCGATCCCAAAATATCAAAGGATTAACAGTTGAGTTCAAGATTTTTGTTAGAGGTAAACAACCTAAGCGTTTTTTTTCACACCAGAAAAGGAGTAGTGAAAGCGGTTAACAATGTTAGCTTTAATCTAAAAGAAGACGAAACGTTAGCTATCGTAGGCGAATCAGGGTCGGGAAAATCAATGATATGTCATGCAATCATGGGGCTTTTGACTTGTCCGCCAGCGAACATTGAATCAGGATCTATTTATTTAGCTGGTGAAGAGATTCTTAAATCCTCAGAAAAAAAGATGAGACAATTAAGAAGCAACAACATTGCTATGATCTTTCAAGACCCTATGACCTCTCTGAACCCATTTCTGTCTGTAGGAGAGCAGCTGATAGAACCACTAATCTATCATTCCGATCCAACAAAGCGGATGCGAAAAGATAAAGCTCGATTGCAAGCGATCAAGATGCTTCAAGAGGTTGGGATTGAAAACGCAACGGAGCGGCTAAACGATTTCCCTCATCAATTCTCGGGAGGAATGCGCCAAAGGGTAATGATAGCAATGGCATTAATTGGAGAGCCGCAACTCTTAATATGTGACGAGCCGACTACAGCCCTCGACGTCTCTGTTCAGACACAAATTTTAGAGCTAATTAAGACTCTTCAGAAAAAACTAAAAATTGGGGTGATTTTCGTAAGCCACGACTTGGGCGTCGTAGCAGGAATCTCAGATCATATTCTCGTTTTGCAGAGCGGGCACGCAGTCGAACTCGACACAACAGAAAAAGTCTTTTATGAAACGAAGGAGTCTTATACTAAAGAGCTTCTCGCTGCAATCCCGGTCGGACCAAAAAAAAATGAATGCACGGTAATAACTGATACCCCTTTGATTGAAGTGTCAAATCTAAATGTTTTTTTTAAGCCTCGTTCCGCAGCTCAAAGCAAAATTATACGAGCTGTCAATGATATATCTCTTAAGATCTTTCCCGGAGAGATATTGGGTATCGTTGGAGAGTCGGGATCAGGCAAGTCGACTCTCGGAAGATCAATCCTCAGACTTCTGCCTATCGAAAGCGGTGAAATCAAGTTTTCGGGAATAAATCTTACTCATCTGCGTCAGAAAGAGTTGCGAGAATTCCGCAAAAACATGCAGATGATTTTCCAAGATCCATACGCTTCCCTTAACCCTAGGATGACGGTCTACGAAACCCTGGCGGAGCCACTTATTTTTCAAGGTGTGGCCAACCGAAGCAACGTCAAAAATCAGGTAATTTCCCTCATGGACGAGGTAGGGCTGCCAAAACTATCTATGCATAAATATCCGCATGAGTTTTCTGGGGGACAAAGACAGCGAATAGCCATAGGGAGAGCTATAGGTGTGAAACCTGATTTCATAGTTGCTGACGAACCCGTTTCTGCATTAGACGTGACTATCCAATCGCAGATTTTGGATCTGATTCTCGATCTGGTTCGGCGATACTCTATCACTATGCTGTTTATATCTCATGACTTGTCAGTTATCAGATCCGTTACAGATCAGCTTGCAGTCATGAAATCAGGAAAAATTTTGGAGCGAGAAAGAACAGAAGAACTCTGGGCAAACCCAAAAAATGACTATACGAAAAACTTACTTAACTCGATTCCGATACCCGATCCAAAAAAGGAGAGAGCTCGCTTAATGGACCGAGCAAAAGAAATTTAGCCTCAAATAGCGCCGATTAAATTATGCTCTTTGCTTTTAGAATCATTCTCAGAATAGATGCTTCTCGTGTATAGCTAGAAACCTGTTCCATGCCCACCCAAGCCAAGGCATTTGATTCTTCACTCAAAATATATGCGTTTGATCCAGTAGCGGCAAACAAGAACCGAACGTCATAATGAAAATGGCCCACTTCCTTAGAGTTGGCTGGAATGTAGTGAATGTCTAGATCCAAGATAGAATTTTCTACCATTTCAATATTCGGAAGGCCAGACTCTTCTTGCGCTTCTCTAAGGGCCACCAAAGCGAGATCGTTCTCTAAATCCGAATGGCCTCCCGGTTGGAGCCATCTGTTGAGTTTTGCGTGGTGTGTAAGCAGAATCCTTTCGTAGTTTTTATCCAAGAGTAAGCAGGAACCGGTTAGGTGTCCCAAGGTGTTTGCGCGATCGAGAAAGTCAGAGTTCTTTTCAATAAAAGCAATAAAGCGATCTACGACCGACTCTTCTTCTGGGTAAGTCTCTAGGTATAAGCGCAGACTTTGAAGAATTAACGATCGATCATCTTCTACTACCATCAAGGATTAGCGACGCTTAGATTTGTTTGATTTTTCATCAAACAAGTCAACCAGTTGATTAGTCATTGCGTCACCAAGTTGTTCTGCATCGGTAATGGTTACCGCTCTTCTGTAATGGTGTGTAACGTCATGGCCGATCCCTACCGCTACTAACTCAACGTCGGAATGATTTTCGATTTGATCAATAGCGTATTTAAGATGTTGCTCAAGGTAATTGCTCGGATTTACAAGTAGAGTAGAATTGTCTACGGGCAGCCCATCAGAGATTACCATTAAAATTTTCCGATCTTCATTCCTTCCCGCAATACGATTGTGCGCCCAAAGCAATGCTTCTCCATCAATATTTTCTTTTAGCAACTCCTCCCGCATCATAAGACCTAGATTAGTTCTAGAGCGCCGCCATGGCATATCAGCTGTTTTGTAAATTATGTGTCGCAGATCATTCAGTCTGCCTGGCTGAGCAGATTTGCCTCCTAGAAGCCAACTCTCTCTCGATTGCCCCCCTCGCCATGCCTTAGTTGTGAACCCAAGAATCTCAACTTTAACGGAGCACCTTTCTAGCGTTCTGCCTAGAATATCTGCGCACATTGCAGCAATGGTAATTGAGCGCCCGCGCATTGAACCCGAACTATCTATTAATAATGAGACGACCGTATCCCGAAAGTCAGTGTCCTTCTCTTCTTTAAACGCTAACGGATGAAAAGGATCAATAACAACACTAGTTAAGCGAGAGGTATCTAAAGTACCTTCCTCGAGATCAAATTCCCATGTCCTATTTTGCTGAGCAAGTAATTTTCTTTGAAGTCGATTAGCTAATTTACTAATTATTACCTGAGAGCTCTGTAGATGATTATCAAGCACCCCCCTTAGCCGCTCTAGCTCAGCCGCATCACATAGATCGCTGGCAAGGACAGTCTCGTCAAAGCTGTCTGTAAAGATTTTATAATTGTTTTCTTTAGGGCGCATCCAACTTCGTTCTGAGGGGGCATCGGGTGGAACGCCTAATTCGTCTTCGTCGCTGTCGAGTTCAGCCATGTCAAGAGCTTCCATATCGACCTCTGCTTCTCCTTCGATAACATCGGAAAAATCGGTTTCGCCTCCCTCTTCTTGAACAGGTTCGTGATCTGTTGACTCCGCTGATGTCTCGTCTTCTGTTTGCTCAGGATCCTCTGCTTCATCGTGATTCTCAGAATCAGATTCAGTCTCACCCAACCCGAGATTAGAAATCATTTTGTGTGCGACGCGTATAAAAGCATCCTGATCAAATAAAAGCGATTTTAATTCTTCAATGTCGGCTGTCAGAACTATTTCTTTTAGATGATCTCTCCAAAGGTCAAGAACGATGTCGCCACCTTTAGGCAACTTTTTCCTAGTGATTGTTTCCCTGATTAATAATCCTAACGCTTCTCCGATAGGAGCTTCACTTTGATTTTCAATCTTGTCGTATCCCTTTTCTAAACAATAATCTTTAAGCTCAGCCTGAAGATTATCTTCTACCCCTTTCATTAAATATGAACCTATGCAACAGAGACGTGCTTCCTCAACGGCATCAAAAATCTCCTGCGCAATGCTCAGGGAAGGCCGACTCTCAGCATGTTTAGTCTCGTCATGGAAGCGGGATCTGAGAGCAAACTGATCTGCCTTTCCTCTAAAAGAAGCCAACTTCTCTTTAGACAAATTGTCATCCGGCAAAGGAACCCGTACCCTCTGTCCTTGCATGTAAGGCTTGCCTCTGCCAAAACTTACTTGTAGGTCAGGATCACCCGAAATAGCTCGCATTGTGGAAGTCACAGCTTGTTTAAAGACCTCAGTCGTGTCGCGGGAAGACATCCACTATATCCCTATCGCCCTAAGAAAAATCCAGCACTGGATTCTGGAAGATCTTCGCCCATACATCTTTGATAGTATTCTGCAACAATAGAGCGCTCGGTCTCGTCGCATTTATTTAGAAACGTTAACCTAAATGCAAAACCAAAGTCGTTAAAAATCGATGCATTCTCGCCCCACATGATCACTGTTCTTGGCGACATAACGATAGAGATATCTCCGTTGATGAATCCCTGTCTCGTTAAATTTGCCACAGAGATCATATTCGATATTTGTTTTCGGTCGATGTTTCCTAGCTTGGAGTTAACAATATCCACTTCTTTTTCATGATCAAGGTAGTTTAAAGTCGTAACAATGTTCCACCTATCCATCTGGCCCTGATTAATCTGCTGAGTTCCATGATACAGACCCGTGGGATCACCCAAACCGATGGTATTGGTCGTTGCAAACATTCGAAAAGATTTGTGTGGACTTATTACTTTACTTTGATCAAGAAGGGTTAACTTCCCTTCAACCTCGAGAACTCTCTGAATGACGAACATCACATCTGGCCGCCCCGCGTCATATTCGTCAAAAACCAGTGCGCAAGGACGCTGCAGTGCCCATGGTAATAAACCTTCTTTAAATTCTGTTATCTGTTTTCCTTCTTTTAAAACAATCGCATCCTTGCCGACTAAGTCTATTCTACTGACATGACTATCAAGGTTGATTCGTATGCACGGCCAATTGAGCCTAGCGGCTATTTGCTCTACATGCGTTGACTTTCCAGTCCCATGATAGCCTTGAACCATGCAACGCCTGTTGTGAGAAAATCCCGCTAAGACAGCCAAGGTAGTCTCTCTGTCGAAGATGTAGTTTTTGTCTATCTCTGGGACGTGTTCGCGCGGTTCGGAAAATCCTGGCACTTTCATGTCGATCTCTAACCCAAAAACCTCGTTAACATCTAACTGAGTATCAGGAAGTCCATCGCCGTTATTGGCCTCTCTCTGTTCTGCCATTTCTTAACACCTAAATTAAATTCGTTTGCTCTCTTTTCCCACCACAAATGTCATTTAACAAACGTCTTTCTCGTTGGAGCTGGTCTGTGCTAGCGAATGAGAGATTAGCTTTCAGAGCGAAAAGGATAGCTTTTATAATTGTAAAATGCTAACTAGAACGATCTCAAAGGTGAATGAAAAAGATTTATCATGGCAAAAATTTTTCTTGTCCGTCACGGAGAAGCTTCGGGAGCTTATACCGAAGATCCAGATCCGGGGTTGAGTGACAAAGGGAAGGCGCAGGCCCTGTCCATTCAACGGTTTTTCAAAGATCGATCACCTTTAAAAGTATACTCAAGTCCGTTAAAGCGAGCTTATGAGACCGCGAAAATAGTGACAGGGAACAGTGTGAAAATATTCGAAGAGTCTCGGATGAGCGAGATTCCATCGGACACCCAGGACCTAGAAAAGAGAGGGGTCTGGCTAAGAAAAGTAATTGAGAGAGATTGGGACAAACAGCCTGAAAAACTCAGGTTGTGGAAAAAACAAGTTATTTCATTTCTCGAATCTCAGACGGAGAACACGATGATTTTTACACACTTTATCGCAATAAATGCAGTCGTTGGACATCTTACAAGCTCTCTTTCAGTAGTAGTTTGCAAACCAAATAATTGTTCAATTACCGTCCTGGAAGTTTCAAATCAAAAACTTCAACTTTTATCACTTCCAGACGAAGCGAGCACTTTCATAAACTAGCTAAACAGGTTTTTATACCGGAGAAATCTAAGACCATATCTTGGATTGATGTCCACGGATCGCCGATCTGTTCTCCTTTCACCACGCGATCAACGACTCCGACCATCAGCAACATTTTCCTAATGGAGTGCAGTTCTAGTCGCTGAACAGCATTAGATATAAGAATTTTCCTGGTCTCCCATACTCCTGCATCACGAATTGCTTTTGACAGACTTTTTCCATGATTAGCTTCGAATTTTATTGACTCTAATATTTTTAGCTCACGTGACAGCATGTTGCAAATGAACAGCGGCTCAACGCCCTCTATTCTCAAAGCCTCAAGTATCCGAAAGGAACGAGACACATCTCCTTTTATCACCGTATCCAAGAATTTAAAGATATCAAAGCGCGAATTGTCACTTACGCTACTCTTGACGTCATCTACCGTAATCTCTCTATCCACAACTGTGAGCTTGAGTCTCTCAATTTCTTGCGCGGCAGCCAATAAATTTCCCTCTATCCGCTTCGAAAGTTCTTTCAGAGCTTCGGTTGTTGCTTGAAGGCCGGCGCCTTCCAATCTACTCGCTATCCATTTAGGAAGATCTTTCTCACTTATTGGCCAGATTTGGATATGAGCCGCGAGAGCTTGAATATCTTTAAACCATTTCGCCCTCAAAACTCGGGCCTCTAATTTTGGAAAGGTGATAATTACTGCAGTATTCTGATCAGAGTTTTTAACTAGCTCTTGAAGTGCTTTGGTCCCTTTTTCTCTGGGTGCTTTTGAGGCAACCCTAATTTCGATTAATTTTTTTTCGGCAAACAAAGAGAGACTGTTGTTTTCAAAAAGTATACTATCCCAATCAAAAGCACCATCTATCATGAAAAGCTCACGCTCCAAAAACCCTTCGCCGCTAAGTAGCTTTCTTACCAACTGACAAGCCTCCTGCACCAAGAAAGCATCATCGCCACTAAAAATAAAAAGACGGCTCTTTTGTTGGGAAACAAGAGAAGGCAATTGGTTTAGATAGGCCTTCACGTCGAATTCCGAATCCTAGCAAGGTTGTATTGAGCCATACTGATGACCTTAGCTAGGAGCTCCTCTCTCATCTCTCTTTGCAAAAGCAATTGCTCTTCGTAGCTCGCCGCCTGATTAGAGGAGCTAACAGCGAAAAACTTTCTTGAGGAGAGAGTTGTTTCTGGAACGATTATCCTGTCACCAAACGTGACAAAAAAAATCAGCTCAATAGTCAACTCATATTGGGCGGCACTCATTGAAGCTGTTGTGAGGACTGATCGCCGAGACGGCTTTTCTGACAATAAGTTTATAGTCAAAAATTCTGAAGCATCTTTGGAAACCCTTTTTTCAGAGTTAGCCAGAATCTCATTCAAAAGTTTTTCGCTTTTTACCGCTGACGGTGCGCTATTTACCAGAACCTTATCCAATTCTGCATAAAGATCTCCTCGCAACTGAAAGCTGCAAGAAGCTAGGACTGAAATCAAACTTAATATAATTGAGCGATTAAAGAACGACAAAATTTAATATCTTATTTGGAACATGAATGATTTTATTGATGCTTTTATCAAACAGAAATTTCCTTATATTTTCCTCTTCTTTTGCCATCACTATAAGTTCTTCCTTTGGACAGTTTATTGGGGAAGTCAGTTTCCCTCTTACTTTGCCATTTACTTGCACTGCAATTTCCACCGAAGTTTTCTCAAGCGCAAGGTTATCCACTTCGGGCCAACGTGATTCTTCAATGATCCCTAGGCCTAGTCTCTTCCACAACTCATGGCAAATGTGCGGAGTGATCGGGGACATTATTTGAAGCGAAATCTTTAATGCCTCAAACACTATTGCACGACCCTCAGCGGAATCATCGTCAAATTTTATTACCTGGTTGATGAGAGACATCACCGCCGCTATAACCGTATTAAAAGTTAGTCGCCTACCAAAATCATCCTCACACTTTTGCAAAGTCTCGAAAGTCTTTCTTCTTAATTCTCTTTGCCGTTCATTTAAATTCCCATGAGCGATAGGC
>JAYYDI010000008.1:0-7630 GCA_036161055.1 Pseudomonadota bacterium | reverse complement strand
AGAGAAAGATCACGAATATCAGCGTAATTTCATTCGGAAAATAAAGTCCGGCCAGACCGATAAAAAGAATATTAATTCTCATGATAAAGCCTATTTTTATCGCAATCGGTCCTACTATTTTCCTGTTAGAAATCAAGTTGGCGCCCCAGAGGGGAGTAACCGCTTGGCCAAGCCCTTGACAAAAAAGTGCTAGCCCCACCAAAAGGTTTGAACCCCCTGACAACATAACTAGGTATGCTGGAACGAAGGTAGGTGCATTCACAAGGCGGAATCCTATTTGACTCATAATCCCGTGTGCCAAATAGGAGAAGAAGTTTACATTAAGATTACGGAGCACCGTAATTTCATAGCGCCGTATAGCGTTTTTTTTACTCAACGGAACGCGCCTTATTAGACTTTAGGGTTTATCTTATTCCTAACAATTTTGCCATCTTGGCTGCCTCGAGATAGCCAGGTTGCAGCGTTCCATCCTCGAAAAAAATTGCTGGGGTGCCGGAGACACCTATTTTTTTTCCCAATTGGAGATGCTTCTTGACAGGATTATCACAGTTACGAGCTCCGATCTCTTCTCCTAATTTCGCCCGCGTTAGAGCATCCAACGGATTTTCAGCACACCAAGCAGACACGATTTTATCATACGAATCCGAGCCAACGCCTGCTCTTGGAAAAGCTAGGTATCGCACTTTTACACCTAACTGATTTAACATACCCACTTCCCGGTGCAGTTTCCTACAGTAACCGCAGTCAATGTCGGTGAAAACAGTAATAGTGGCCAAAGGCAAAGGAGTTTTCGAAGGAAATATGATCATCTCACTTTCTGGCGAAAACGAGAGTAAGGCGAGACGGTTCTTTTTCTTCGAATTTTCTGTGAGGTTGTTAAAGCGACCCTCGCTTAATTCAAAGACTTGGCCAGCGAACAGAAAGTCGCCATTTTTATCAGTGTATAAAATACTGCCATCTTTCAACGAAATTTGAAAAAGCCACGGGACTTCTGAGGCGCTGACAGAGTCGATAGGCATTTGTGGGGAGATCGCCAATAATTTTTCTTTAACACCGCTCGAAACCACCCCTTCATCAGCCGCGTTACACACAGAAATAAAAGAGCACAAGGTTAAGGGCAAAAAAATTCTTCTCACTAAAAACTTGGACATCGCTAAAACACCGGCGTTATTTAACGCTGGACTTTGCACTAAGTAAAAAAAGTAAGCAAATAAATTGTTACTATTTAACCACGGGGATGGTGAGTTTCATGGAATGTTTTTAACCGCTCCCTAGCCACATGCGTATATATTTGAGTTGTGGACAAATCCGAGTGTCCCAAAAGTAATTGGACCACCCTAAGATCTGCCCCTCGATTTACTAAGTGAGTTGCAAACGCGTGTCTTAAAGTGTGTGGGGAGAGCTTTCGTTTTATGCCTGCTTTGGTAGCATGGTATTTTACTCGATGCCAGAAAGTTTGACGTGTCATTGGCAAACCGTTCTTGCTTGGGAAAAGAATATCTTCTTGCAGATTTTTTTTCAGAAGGTCAGATCTAGCTTCGTCCAAATAGTTATTGAGCCAAGATAAAGCAATATCTCCTATCGGTAACATACGCTCTTTTGAACCTTTTCCCATCGTTATAAGAGCTCCTTGGCGCAAGTTTACTTGATAAACAGTAAGAGCGATGATCTCGCTTACACGCAAACCGCACGCGTATATAAGCTCAAGCATGGTTTTATCGCGCATTCCAAGCACCGTGCTCGTGTCTGGCGAGAGCAGCAAAGCCTCTACATCGCTCTCCGATAAAATATTGGGTAATGACCTCCCAAGTTTTGGGTTTTCGACTTTTTCTACTGGATCGCGAGCCACCAGGTTTTCACTGAAGAGAAATTTATAAAAAGATTTTATGCAGGACAGTCTGCGAGCCGCTGAGCGAGAAGAAATCCCTTTTTCTAATAAGTGCGAAAGATAGACCAGTATTATTTTTTTATCCGCTAGATCAAGTCCTTGAGTCTTCTCTGAGTATAGCCAATTGCTCAAGCCCCTTAGATCATACTCATAAGATCGAATCGTGTTTTGACTGAGCCCTTTTTCAAGCCAAAGTTGCCTGAGGAACCTTGATATCAGGGCAGCGTCTCCCTCACAGAGTAACTTTTGTCGGGCATTCGTGCTTATAGAAAGCTCCTACCTTTATTTCGACCCTCGATGCTCACTCTTAAACTTTGATACCGAGGCATCACCCTAGTTTTTCTTTTATCCTAGCGGAACGGCCGCTTCTTTCTCGAAGGTAATAGAGCTTAGACTTCCTTACCGCACCTCGACGTTTGAGGACAATACTATCTATCAGTGGGCTATATGTTTGAAAAGTCCTCTCTACCCCTACACCGTGTGATATTTTCCTCACAGTAAAAGCCGAATTTACTCCTCGATTTCTTTTGGCTATGACTATTCCCTCGTATGCTTGGAGCCGCTCTCGGCTGCCCTCTCTCACCCTGACCTGCACAAGAACAGTGTCTCCAGCGCTAAAATCGGGATAGTCATGTTTAATTTGGTTTGCCTCAATATTCTCTATAATTTTATTCTTTCTCATCAATCCGTCCTCGATTCGTCAGACACTTCTAAATTTTTGTTCAACATCTCTTGTTCTCTTTCGGTGAGTATCCTCTTCTTTAAAAGATCAGGACGTCGTTTTGAGGTTCTATTGATCGACATCGATTTTCTCCAATCAGCAATTTTTTGATGATCGCCACTTAACAATATATCTGGGACCGAACGTCCGTCCCAAATCGGAGGCCTGGTGTACTGCGGATACTCTAACAAACCATCTGCGAAAGAGTCACTCTCAGCCGAGGTTTCTCCCCCCAAAAGACCGGGCACAAACCTAGCCAAACCTTCAGTGACAACCATTGCCGCAACCTCCCCACCGCTCAAGACGTAATCTCCAATGGAGATTTGCTCATCCACCACACTCTCTACTAATCTCTCGTCTACTCCCTCGTAACGCCCACAAACCAGTAAAATATTTTTTTTTTCTAAAAACCTTTTTAATATTGCTTGATTTAAAAGTTCCCCTTGAGGCGACAAATATACTACATGTGAATCGGTTCCTTGCTCTTTTTTAGCTGCTTCAATGGCGCTAAAAATAGGCTGCGCCCTCATAACCATACCCGGGCCTCCACCGTAGGGCTTATCATCAACGGCATTGTTCGGATCATCCGAAAAATCTCTCGGGTTCCAAAAATCAATCTTGATTAGCTCACTGTCTATCCCTCTCCCTAAAACTCCTAATTTAAGGAACGGTCCAAAGATTTCAGGAAATAAAGATATAATGCCTATCCACATAAACCTCGCTTCCCACCCTACTCAATAATTGGAGTGCCAGTTGACTGTTATTTGATTGGAATTTTGGTCAACTTTCAAAATTATTTCGCCCTCTACATACGGGATAAGCCTTTCCCGACCATCCCAACTGCCCGTGGCAGGGCTTACTACTAGTACGTCGTTAGCTCCAGTCTCCATCAAAGAATCCACATTTCCGAAGAAGATCCCGTCTGACGATTTTACTTGCATACCTATCAGGTCATTCCAATAAAAATCCCCGCTTTCGAGACTTGGCAACTGGGATTTGTCTACAAAGATTTGCCGAGCTTTTAGCTCATCCGCCATATTCCTGCTTCTGCACTCTTCGAATAAAACCAATATTTTTTTTCCGGTGACCCGAGAACACGAAATAATGAACTCCTCCGTCTCACTGGGACTGACCAATTGCCAAGGAGAATAATCCAAGATTTGGTTCACAGGTCTTGTGTAGGAAAAGACTCGGACCCACCCTTTTAGGCCGTGTGGGCCCATAATCTCCCCGACCAGCACGTCTTGGCTATCAGTCACTTTTCATTTAGGCGGCCTCGCCACCGGATAATTTTTGCCCATTCGCTTTTCTTTTTTGCCTTTTGGCCAAAGATTTGACCCTGTCAGACATTTTTGCGCCTTGTCCTAGCCAATATTCTAAACGCTCCGTATCCAAGCGCATCTCTTCCTCACCACCGCGAGCCAATGGATTGAAAAACCCCAGACGCTCAATGTATTTCCCGTCTCTGGGCTCACGCTTATCAGCCACATGGAAATGATAAAACGGACGTTTCTTGCTACCGCCCCTCGCTAGACGCACTACTATCATCGGATTTTCCTCGCACAAAGAGCTAAATCGCCCATGGTTCTTCCTAAAAAATGGCTTGCTATTCTATGCGAAAGCAAATGATAATCCAACCATTGATAATTTGTCGTTTCTTAGCTTTGCTGCAAGCACTTCAAGAAGTTACCCTAACGATCGAAGCTACCAATTTCTTTGATAGCGTTAGCAAATCGACCGCGATTACCTAATTTCTTTGTCATTTTTTGCATCTGCTTAAACTGTTTTAGCAGGCGACTGATATCCTGCACCGTCGTGCCTGAACCACTCGCAATGCGCCTTTTCCTAGACCCGTTAATTTTATCTGGGAAGTGCCTCTCTTTCGGAGTCATTGAGTCGATGATGACTATCATTTGACCAAATTTATTTCTTTCGATCTTTTCCTGAGCGCCCTCTTTCATTAGTCCAGAAATCGGGAGTTTTTCAAGCATCTTTCCAATTCCCCCCAGGTTATTCATTTGCTGAATTTGTTCTTTAAAATCCTCTAAATCAAACTTGTTCCCTTTTTTGAACTTTGAGGCTATCCGGCTCGCCTTTTTGGGGTCGACCTTCCTTTCAACTTCCTCTATGAGAGATAGCACATCGCCCATCCCTAATATTCGAGAGGCCATTCGCTCAGCATGAAAGTGCTCAATAGAATCTAACGATTCACCATTAGCTATAAATTTTATTGGCTTGCCAGTGACTGCTTTTGCTGAGAGCGCCGCTCCTCCACGACTATCGCTATCAATTTTTGAAAGAATCAATCCTGTTAAGGCTAATTCATTATCAAATGCCTTGGCGGTTAGCGCCGCATCCTGTCCGGTTAAAGCATCGACCACAAACAAAGTTTCTTTCGGTTTTAAAACGGAATGTATGTCCTTCAACTCTTGCATCATTCCTTGATCGACCGACAAGCGCCCAGCGGTGTCAATTATAAGCACGTCTTTGAATTGTGTTTTTGCTTGGGTAAGCGATAACCTAGCAATTTCTACTGGCGACTGGGCCTGATTTGAAGGAAAAAAATCTACCTTGCCTTGCGAGGCTAGAAGTTCTAGTTGTTCGATTGCCGCAGGTCTTTGCACATCAGTACTTGCAACCAACACAGATTTTTTCTCGCGTTCTCTAAGCAATGCCGCTAATTTACCAACGGTCGTTGTTTTGCCAACTCCCTGCAAACCAGCCACCAAAACAACTACAGGTGGTTGAGAGGCTAAGTCCAGATTGGTAGATTCCCCTCCCATCAAATTTGTTAACTCTTCCTTGACGATCTTTAAAAATTCCTGAGAGGCAGACAATTCCTTGGAAACTTTTCTTCCAATCGCTCTACTTTTAACTTTTGAAATAAACTCGTCAATGACACTGAGAGCGACATCTGCTTCAAGCAAACCAACCCTAATGTCCTTTACAACTTTTTTAATGTTATCTTCGGACAGAGTGCTTTTCGGTGAAATCGCAGACAAAGCGGCCGCAAACTTAGTTGATAATGTTTCAAACATATTAATACCTGAAAATCCTTACGCCTTGAGATACTATAAGGTTCGTAGGGTCAACCACAATCAAAAAATGATTGGAACGAGCAACAAATGATTTTTTCCGCAATAAGTTATCTAGCGATTGCTCTCTATTTGTTAGCGAGTATTTTCCAGGTCAGAAACCTTTCTGTTGAGAAAAATTCTAATTTTCCTGTCAAATTTTTAGCCTCTTTGGCTATCTTCTGCCATCTCTTTATTGTTTTTCAGACTGTTTTTGATAGCTCAGGTTACAACTTCGGTCTTTACTCGATGCTTTCGCTAATGGCTTTATCTATTGGCGTGATTGTTTTATTGGGCAGTTTTCGCAGACCCATTGCAAACTTGTTCCTACTAATTTTCCCGATTGGCGCGACAACAGTGCTCCTTAACGCCCTGTTCAAAAACCATTCAGAGCTAAAAATTGATATTGATGGGGGTATGGGTGTCCATATAGCGATGTCCGTTTTGGCCTATAGCATTCTTACAATAGCAGCAATTCAAGCAGCAATGCTCTCTTTCGGTGATAAGATGTTAAGAAGCCGCCAACTAAGCCTTATCAAAAGCCTCCCCGCTCTGGAAACCATGGAGCAGTTAATGTTTGAATTGTTGTGGATAGGGCTTTTATTTTTGACATTAAGCATCGCATCAGGCTTTCTATTCGTAGCTGACTTTTCTGGCGCTGGCGTTGTCCATCATACCGTTCTAGCACTAGCTGCTTGGCTAGTTTTTTCGCTCTTGGCAATCGGAAGAAAGCACCTTGGATGGCGTGGATCGGTTGCTTCACGTTGGACCGTCGTAGGATTTATCTTGTTAGCGCTTGGATATTTTGGAAGCAAATTTGTAATGGAACTAGTTCTAAACTAATCCCCATGGGGCTTGACATATAAAACCTTTATAAGTTCAACTTGATGCACAGTTCCATGGAGGCACAAATTTTTGGAAAGCTCGTCGATTGGCGCCGTTTTTGGCGCAATCTGTCTACTAGTCGCAGTGTCGGCATATTTTTCTGGATCAGAAACGGCCATGATGGCCCTCAACAAATATCGGCTTAAGCATCTCAAAAAGCAAGGTAACAAAGGCGCAAGAATAGCAGATTTACTTCTTAAGCGGCCTGATCGGTTACTTGGTGTTATATTAATAGGCAATAATTTGGCGAACTTCACAGCAGCCTCTTTAGCGACTATTTTAGCGATTGAGATATTTGGAGAAGCTGGCATTGCATTGGCGCCTATAATTTGTACTACAGTTTTTTTAATTCTCGCCGAGGTGGCACCCAAAACAATAGCTGCCATATACCCAGAAAAAATTGCTTTGCCCTCCTCCTTCTTGTTAAGGGCTTTGCTATGGATCAGTTTTCCTTTTGTCTGGGTAGTCAACGGTATCGCGAATCGATTGCTCTCCATGCTTGGAGTCGGTCACACAGAACCCTCAAGCGATGAATTGAGCATCGATGAACTGAGAACCGTTGTCCACGAAGGAACAAAAATCGCAGATCACGATCAAGATATGATGCTTGGAGTGCTGGACCTAGGGAAAGTTACCGTTGACGACGTGATGGTTCCAAGGTCAGAGATCGTGGGAATCAACATTCAAGAGGAAATGACAAAAATAATTGACCAAATGCAGTCGGCACAGCACACAATGTTACCCGTATTTAAGGACGATATAGGCAGAATAATGGGGATTTTGCACGTCAGGAATGCACTAAAATTTCTAATAAATGGCGAACTTACAAAAGATGCTCTGTTGAGACAGACGCGGAAACCTTATTTCGTTCTAGAAGGCACAGCCTTACAAACCCAACTATTTAATTTTCAAAATGAAAAAGAACGAATCGGAATAATCGTTGACGAATACGGCGACATCCAAGGTATCGTAACAATCGAGGATATCCTTGAAGAAATCGTAGGTGAATTCACCTCAAGTCTTCCCTCAAGTAGAGAGGAGATAAAAGAATCGTTTGACGGC
>JAYYDI010000007.1:0-4807 GCA_036161055.1 Pseudomonadota bacterium | reverse complement strand
TAGAATGGATGAGAAGCTGACGAGACATCTAAAGGGCAATACGGATAAGTGTTGCCATCAGTCCATTCCTTGGTTTGATCCGATTGCATTGTTGAGCGGATCAACCAATATTTGTCAACGCTCGTGTCGTGAAAGAGAACTTCTCTGTATTCTGGATGTATATCCTTTTTCATTTCAAATTCTTGAATCTTTGCGAAGATGCGAACTATACCAGACAGAAAAAACATCGCAAATGCCCAATTCAAATAAGGATATGCTTCTTTTCAAGAGCTGACACAAAACCTACTGACCAAGCTTAAAAAGCAAACGCAACACGGTGCGACAACGACCGTCTTTTCATCACTCTTTTAAGCGGAAACCCTGGACTGGGAAACTGGCTTTACGCTGAAGCCAGTTTTGTTCTGAGTAGTCGGATTTGCCATCTAAAACGTGCAAGGTGAAAGCGTGACGAGCAGATCCGCTGGTATTCGGTGCGCTAAAGTGAGGCAAGAGACCATCAAACACTATTAGCGAACCCGCTGGAACCTCAAGCGGTCTCGCGTCCTTTACCTCTGGCCAAGCCGCGTCGTTAAGACGTCTCATCGAAGATCGACCATTTTCCACTATGAACTGTTGTCGCAACTGAGAACACTTGCCCGCGACCCAAAGGCACCCGTTCTCTATAGTAGAGTCGTCAATGGCGAACCAGAATGCTTTCACGGTTTGCGGTCTGGTGTAAAAGTACGTTGCGTCTTGGTGCCAGTCAACCTGATCGCCGATACGCGGTTGTTTGAAGATGTACATTGACTGCCATATTTCGGGCTTCCTTAAACCTATTTCTTGGGAAATTTCCTCAAGCCGCGGATCCCTGGAAAATTTGCTGAAAACGGGATGAAGGTCATGCATCGCGTGACCGATTTTGTTGAGACAATACTCGGCGGCAACTTTTAATTGCCCGTCTTCTTTGAAGGCTCCAGACTCAAAGAAATAAGCTATTTTATCTCCTGAGGATAGGAAATATTCCGTTGCGTTAGCCCCTGAGCTATTACGAAATATTTCTGTGTGCCTCTCAAAATCAAACTTGTTGATAAGCTCTTTGGTCGCCTGACGAAGAGCATTAAGCTCCTCTTTCGGCTTAAAGTTTTCTATGACAAGCGAACCATTCTCATTGAATTCTTCGATTTGACTATTACTTAACACTTTAGATCATCTCGGCTTTCTCAAACGAAAAGCTTACCATTTGGTAGATTAATGTGCCCGCCTAATAATCTCCGTTTGGCACGTCCTTAGCTAATTTTTTCGGCAATACCCAAACTTCTAACCCATGCTCAGATTATTATATTTCTAACATTTGCGGCCGACACGAATAATCAAGTTATGTCGGCCACCTCTGGCCCGCAGTTTAATCCCAATTTTAAGCCCCAAAACACGCGAGATTCTCAAAACTTTGGTATCTTTTAGCGCTATTAAAGCGACTAGCATAGGAAAAATATATGCGATTAAAGGGAAAAACAGCGTTAATATCGGGAGCGACAGGGGCGATTGGGGCCGCGACTTGCAGGCTTTATCACTCAGAAGGCGCAAATATAGTGATGGTCGGGAGGACAGAAGAAAAGCTTCGAGATTTGATCGCTTCATTCGACGACAAATCAAAGCTGAGAACCATAGTTGCTAACTCTCAAAATGAAAATGAAATTCAAACCGCCGTTCATTTTGCGAATGATCAATTTGGTTCACTCGATATCGTATTAGCCAACGCGGGAACAGAGGGTGCCGTAAAGCAGTTAACGGAGTTTACTGTAGATGAGTTCAATGAATTTCTATCCATCAACGTTGTGGGTGTATGGCTTTACATGAAACATTCGATACCTTTCATGCAAAAACAAAGGAGTGGCTCATTCATCGCAGTCTCATCAGGTGGCGGAGTTGTGGGTTTTAATGGTCAACTACCCTATATTGCGAGCAAACATGCTGTAAACGGAATGGTCAAAACAGCGTGCATTGAAAATGGGCAATACAACGTAAGAGTAAACGCGCTGGCACCAGGTCCCGTGGATAATAGGATGATGAGATCTTTGGAGGAGCAATTAGACCCAAACGATCCAGAAGGATTAAGAGAGAGCATTATTTCTCAGATGATTCCGCTACAGAAATATTCCAGTAACGAGGATGTTGCCAACCTGGCGCTCTTTCTCGGTTCCGATGAGTCAGCTAACTGCTCAGGCGCGGTGTTTTTATCTGATGGTGGCTTCACAGCAGCCTGAAGTTTAGACCCGTGTACGAATGTCTAGCGGTTTTAAAATCGTTGCAAACAAGGAAGCTTTTGAGTTGAGAATAAGCACCTTTATACCCTTTTGGTAAAATATCTAAGATCATTTGGCTACTTATGAAACTAATATATTCACACCCTAACCCAATTATGGTGGGCAGCATGCGCAGCGCATTGAATGCCCTCGGCATAGAAACAGAAATTCGTAACGATTTATTGGGCGGAGCAACAGGCGAACTTGCTCCTGACCAGACATGGGTGGAGCTTTGGGCAGTAAATGAAGCGCAAGCCCTTACTGCCTCAAAGAGGCTAAAGGAAATTATTGAACGACCCGAGAGAGCTAACTGGATTTGCAATTTTTGCCGAGAACAGAACCCAGCCACGTTTGAGGTATGCTGGCGCTGCCAAACGCCTGGCTAGTTGGCAGCCACAATACATGTACACCAGCCAACGCAAGATGAACGGGTTATATTCAAAGTTGTTTTCCTATTCTTTTTACTCAACTTGATTAAGCTCAAGAAACCTTGATAACGAACCCAGAAATATTGTCTTTCCCCCCTTTTTTTAAAGCTTCATCAATTAACCTTTCAAGGGCCAAATCAACCTTCTCGTTTTGCAGTAAGCTCTCGATTTTTGAGAACGCCAGCTCCCTGTACAAGCCGTCTGTACAAATTAAAAAACGATCTCCTGACTGGAGAGGAGCAAAATTCATTTCTACTCGTAATTTGTGATGGATCCCCACAGCTCTTGTTAAAACGTTCGAGGAAGGCAGAGATTGTGAATTTTCTTGAGAGACTTCGCCTCGCCGAACTCTTTCCTGTGCTAGGTTGTGGTCAACTGTCATTAACGATAATGATCCTTCTCTCAAACGATAAATTCGACTGTCGCCCGCCCAAAGAAAGACCACAAGCGATTCATAATGAAACAGGGCTGCCACCGTGCTACCTACGACTTGTTTTTCGAAAATCACCCTACATGCTGAATTCGCGATAAGAAATCTTGCCTCTAGATCCCTTATACTCTTGCTAACATTCTCCAATTGCTTAAAACTCCGCAAATGGTCTATAACAGCTGCGCTGGCCAATTCTCCTCCTTTAACCCCTCCGATACCGTCAGCTACTACCCAGAGACCATTGTCTTCGTCAAAGTAGAGCGCGTCTTCGTTTTTTTCTCGAACAAGACCTTTATGAGTCTTACCATAGGTGAGAAAGACGTGATTAATCCGGTTCTTTGATTCAGCTAATCTTCTTTCAATATCTTTAAGGTAAGTAGGGTTTATCGGAGGCAAAAGAAGTATTCCTTTACACGAAGGGGTGAGGGCCTAATAAAATGGAGTTTTGTATTCAAGAGTGAACGATCAAAGGCTGGTCCTCTTTTAAGATTCTGATGATCTCCTCGAACGATTTTGGACGGTCTATAGGGTTTTTTTTAAGACATCGCATCGTTAAATCGTTAATAAGCTCGGATACTAAACCCCCTCCATCTAACTTAGGCTCCGATGGGGTTTGAAATCGAATTTCCTCTAATAATGTTCTGATACGCTTTCCCTGAAAAGGCGTCCTCCCTGTCAATACCTCATAAAGCACAACGCCGAAACTGTAGATATCAGACTGGAAGCTGATATTGACATCGCGCTCGATCTGCTCAGGGGACATGTACATGACAGTCCCTTGAAGCTTACCCTCTCCGGTCATGTTAATTGGACCGTCCACTTCCTGAATCGTGATCTCCCCAGAAACGTAGTTTTGGCTTTTAGACCATACCTTCGCCATGCCCCAGTCTAATAAAAGAACCTCTCCGTATGGGCCCACAAGAATGTTATCTGGTTTAACGTCTCTATGCAGCACCCCAGCAGAGTGAGCATAAGCCAAGGCGTTTGCAATCTGAATGACCACCCCAAATAGCTGGGAAAAATCATATCTCTCTCGATAATCAAGTAATTCTCTGAGCGTGTACCCACGGACCAGTTTCATCGTAAAAAAATAGTTCCCTTGATTGTCCCGTCCAATCTCATAAGTCGGTATTGTATTCGGGTGCTGAAGCAGAGCCGAGATTCGAGCTTCGCGAAGAAGGCGTTTATTTTCTATTGGATCTTTTTGAAATTCGGAACGCAAAGTTTTGTAACAAACCGTCCTCCGAAGGTGCAGATCCTGGCACGACAAGATAACAGACTTTCCTCCCTTCGCTACCTCAGAAAAGAAAGCGTATCGAGTTTTTTGGTTGAGCGTCTCTGGAAGCGGTGCATCCGTATCCTCAAGAAATATCTCATCACCAAATTCTTTTTGTTTTTCCCGATATTGCATAGTGACACCCCATCACTCATTTTCCGCATAAAATTACGAGCACAACTTTTTTTAAAGCATATATACTGCATTTACGACAAACGAGGGAGGGCCTATCAACGCGCAATATCTCCCGATCTCCAGGCATTATTTATTTGAGCTTCGTGAGTCAGATTTTAGGTGACTAAGGACCCGTTCAAAAGCTGAGGGACCGCCCATAGTTCCGTCTCCCGAGATAGGCATATCACCCTTTTCGAAATCGCAAAAAACTTCTTGG
>JAYYDI010000006.1:0-3260 GCA_036161055.1 Pseudomonadota bacterium | reverse complement strand
GGTGGCAAGCCACGTGGTATGCGACCTTACCAAGTGAAACAGGGAAGTTCTGATCAATTAAATTTTCTTTTTGCCTGAGCATTAAATATTCAAATGGATCAAAGAACGCAGATTGAACTTTTGCCACGCTTTGGTCCTCCGGAAACATTAGTGGCAGTTCCTGTTTATACATTAGGACGCAGGACGGGATGGGTGCAATAATGTCGTATCCTTCCTCAATTGCCTCGAGGAATAAAGGTATATTAGCGTCCTTCATTTTCTCTACTTTCTTAAGGTCGCCCAGCTCAAGCTTTGGCATGCCGCAGCAGCGGGCGTCTTTCAAAATTTTTACGGGAACTTGGTTGTGCTCCAAAACAGAGATTAGGTCCTGTACCATCTGTGGTTCGTTGTGATCTCCATAGCAGGTGACATAGATCGCTACTTTCCCCGTAGTCTTGTCTGTGGCTGTCGCTGAGAGTTCCGAGCCAATTTCGTCCGGCAGAGATTTCGTCAATGCTTTTGGCAGAAATTTCGGCAGTGGCGCATCTCTGTGCAAACCCAGCACCTTCTCTCCCATTTTCCTCATCGGTTTGGAATCGGCTGCCGTATTTGCTATCTGAGCTAATCCTGGGGTGGATATGGCATCAAATATCGGGTCGGTGGAGGTAATGATTCGGTCACGCCATTTGGTATCTTTTTCCGAGAATTTTTGCGCCTTCGCGCGAAGCATCAGATGAGGAAAATCAATAGCCCATTCATGCGGAGGCACATAGGGGCATTTTGTCTCAGCACACAAATCGCAAAGAAAACACTGGTCAACGACCTTGCCATAATCTGCCTTGTCTACTCCGTCAACCTCAAAGGTCTCCGATTCGTCGATCAGATCAAAAAGGGTTGGAAATGAATCACACAGGCTTACGCAACGCCTGCAGGTATGGCAGACGTCGAAGACCCGTTCCATCTCTTCTTCGAGCAGTTTCTTATCGTAGAATTCTGGATTCTTCCAGTCCAAGGATTTTCTTTCTGGCGCCTCTAGGCTTCCTTCCCTTGACTTCATAACTGTAAATTCCTTACGTTCTTAAACAACAAGGGAGCCAAACAGCTCCCTCATTAACCTCGGCAATCCCGGGGGATGAAGCCCTATCTTACGCAGTCATCGCGTCCAGAGCCTTTTGAAAGCGATTCGCGTGAGAACGCTCTGCCTTGGCAAGCGTCTCGAACCAATCTGCTATTTCGTCAAAACCTTCTTCTCTAGCCGTCTTAGCCATGCCAGGGTACATGTCGGTGTACTCGTGCGTTTCGCCTGCAACTGAAGCCTCTAGGTTTGCCGCTGTCGTCCCGATTGGAAGTCCTGTTGCTGGATCTCCTACTGCTTCCATGTACTCGAGGTGCCCATGAGCGTGCCCTGTTTCACCCTCAGCTGTTGAGCGAAAAACAGCGGCGACATCGTTTTCACCTTCCACGTCTGCCTTTGCTGCGAAATATAGATACCTTCTGTTTGCCTGGGATTCGCCGGCAAATGCGTCCTTAAGGTTTTGTAATGTATTGCTGTCTTTTAATTCCATGAGTGTGAACTCCGCTTGTTAAGTAGTGTTTAGAATGCAACTGATACGATCCAAGTATAAGAAACGGTTCACATGAATCTATTTGAATGTTTTGATGACTATGATAGTTAAAACCTATTGATTGCGGGCAAATCATTTCTAATATCAATGATAATGATTCTCATTTCTAAAAACGATCTTGATCGAACAGACATCGAAAAAACAGGGCCTCAGAATACTGAATCAACCAATTAGATTAATAAGCCAAGACAACAACTTCGAATCAACAATTTCTCACATTTTTGAATTACGATCCTAATTGCAACGACGTTTTACCCAGAGTTATGTGAATTCCTCAGGATCGAACTTCGAGATCGAATTCAGCCCAAGCAGGGCAATGATCTGACGGCCTTTCCATACCTCGGATTTCGTAATCTATGTTCGAATCAACTGCCCTTGCAGCCAACGGCGATGTTGCAAGTATCAAGTCAATTCTTAAACCTCTTTTTGGGTCGTCGTCAAAGCCTTTGCTTCGATAATCAAACCAGGAAAAACGATCGGTTGTATCTGGATTAAACCGCCTAAATTGGTCCTCAAGGCCCCAGGTAGTTAATTTCGAAAGCATTTCCCGCTCCTCGGGGAGAAAACTGGTTTTTCCGTCCCTCAGCCACCTTTTTTTGTTGTTTTCACCGATCCCAATATCTTGATCTTCCGGAGCCACATTCATATCTCCAATCACACAAAGATGTTCTTCTTTTGAATGATTTTTCTGCAGATGCAAATCAAGATCCGAATAGAATTTTTCCTTTGCGGGGAATTTGGTCGGGTGTTTGCGGTTTTCGCCTTGCGGGAAATAGCCGTTTAATACAGTGAGGGGAGGAGAATCTCTCATATCAAGGGTAGCCGATATAAAACGTTTTTGGCTGGTATCATCGTCTGTGCTAAATCCTTTTTGTATGCTCAGCGCATTGCCCCGGTATAAAATAGCGACTCCATAATGCGTTTTTTGTCCAATAAACGTAGCGTCGTAGCCCAACTTATTTATGTCCTCAAGCGGAAAGTCTTCGTCAGTCACCTTCGTTTCCTGAAGACCAATAACCTCTGGAGAGTATTTGTTAACGATAGCTTCAAGCTGATGAAGACGGGCTCGAACGCTGTTTACATTAAAAGAGACAATTTTGATGATACACCTCCCCATAAATACCAAACAATTCTGCATTATAATTGAAATCGATAATGCCGACTCAGCAAATCAGCTTACAGGCGCGTTCTCAAGACTCTCTGAAGTTCAAAAAATTCTCGCTTTCCCTTCGGTCGTTTATTGAGATAAGACGAAATCAGCTATATATTTAAGACACTAGTTTAACAAGTTTCAGGATTAAATATGGCAAAGACGCTTTCCGAATTCAGCATGCTCGATCCACATGTAAACAGCGAACCTTGGGATATGTATGCCGAGATTCATAAAGAATGTCCCGTCTATCAAATGCCTGAGACCGGTGCGTTTCTTGTTACTAAGTATGATGATTTACGTCAGGTGCTACGCGATCCAGAGACATTCTCCTCAGATGTTAGGGTGGCTAGCATGGGCCAATTTGAGGAACTTCAACGCTCGATTTTGGTTGAAGGGGGCGGATGGGAGCATGTGCAAACGCTTCAGAGGACAGATCCCCCCGAGCACGGACGTTACAGGCGGCTAATTGACCGTGTTTTCACAATAAAACGAGTGAGAGAGCT
>JAYYDI010000005.1:0-3911 GCA_036161055.1 Pseudomonadota bacterium | reverse complement strand
TGACCAGATTAAGCAGAGAAAGGTTTGGGACTAGGTTCAAACGAATCGGGGGAATTATGACAGATATTGCCTATGACCATCTCTTAGCTTTGTCTTGGGATAGTTTTTATGACGAACCACTAAGCTCATTTTCTAAAAGAGTTTTAGAGGATGTCTTGGCATATAAAAACCTACCCAGAGAAGCGGAGAGTCTAGCTAAAGTAATGCTTAAGAATAATTCTTTAGAAAACTATAAGGATGAGTTGTTTTTAAGAGAAGCTAGATTGAGTCTCGATAAGCGGTTTAAAAGGAGGACTCCGATCTTTGAAGCGCCAGATAAAATAATCAAAATAAAAAAGGAACTGGATAGCGATTTTAAATTATTCTATCCACAACTGATGAAGTTTGCGGCTGGGTGGCTCGAAAAAAATGAGCAAAATAAAAAAACCTGAAAATGGTAGTTAGCGTGATACAGAAGATCAATCGAAAACGGATAAGTTTTCTTATCTTTTTATCCTGCGCTTTATTAATGTGCTTCGCGCTTTACTTGGAGTTAGTTGAGGGGTTAAATCCATGCCCTCTATGTTCACTTCAGAGAGCATGCATGGCACTTGGTGGCGGTTTCGCGCTTATCGCCTCGCTGCATAATCCAGGGAGATTAGGCTTTCTAGGGTATGCTGTCGTCCAAGTTCTTTTTTTTTCAATTGGTGGAGCGCTCGCAGGTAGGCAAATTTATTTGCAAAGTCTGCCGAAAGATTTGGTTCCCTCTTGTGGCCCAGATTTGGACTATCTTCTCGAGGTATTCCCCGTTTTCGAGGTCCTGCGCATGATTATCTTCAGTGATGGGAGTTGCGCTGAAGTGAAGTGGAAATTTTTAGGCTTAAGTATTCCCCAATGGACAATTCTTTCTTTTTTTATTCTTACGGTCATGTGTCTGCTGCAGATGAGCGGCAAATTGGGAAACGCGCAAACTAGAAAATCTCAATCAGTTGCCGCAAAATGATCGGTTGATGGACCTAAAACCTAAAATATCAAGGTGATTTTGATGTTCAAAGCAATTAAAAGCTTCCCCGAAACTCGTCTTCGCAGGCTACGAACAGACGATTGGAGTCGGCGGATGGTGCGAGAGAACAATTTAACAGTCAATGATCTCGTGTATCCGATTTTTGTCACCGAAGGACAAAATGGATCGAAAATAAGCAGCATGCGCGGTATCGAACGAATCCCCGAAAACAGAATCCTAAGAGAGATAGAAGAAATAGCGCTAATAGGAATTCCTGCCGTAGCAATTTTTCCAGTGGTCTCCGAGGAAAAAAAAACATTACTTGGCGAGGAGTCATTCAATAGCAATGGTCTTATTCAGCGTACAGTTCGTGAAATAAAAAAGAAAAATTATGATGTCGGGATAATTACCGATGTAGCTTTGGATCCTTATACAAGCCATGGGCAAGACGGAATCATAGACGACACTGGCAATATCGATAATGATGAGACCCTCCAAGTTTTGACAAAACAGGCCCTGAGCCATGCTGAGGCCGGAGCTGATATTATCGCGCCTTCAGACATGATGGACGGGAGAATAGGCGCTATAAGAGAGGAGTTAGAAAAACAAAATTTTAAAAATACAAAGATACTCGCATATTCAGCTAAATATGCCTCAAACTTCTACGGACCGTTCCGAGAGGCTGTAGGATCAAAGGTCAGTTTAGGAGGGGGATCAAAAGAGCAATACCAAATGGATCCAAGCAACTCGGACGAAGCAATTAATGAAGTGCTTCTAGACATACAAGAAGGGGCAGACATTGTGATGATAAAACCAGGAATCCCTTATTTGGATATAATTTACAGGATCAAACATCAGTTTCAGATTCCAACCTTCGCATATCAAGTTAGTGGAGAGTACTCAATGCTTAGAGGCGCTGTTGACAAAGGGTGGCTGCCAAAAAAAGCTATTCTCGAGTCTCTGACTGCTATGAAGCGGAGTGGTGCCGATGCAATTCTCACATATTTTGCTAGGGAAATCGCTCAAGATCTAAATGACAGGCAGAGCTAAATTTTATGTGGGAATTATATTGTTTATTTAGTGCTCACGGCTTAGGATACTGGTACAAAAAATGATAGGAAAAAAAATGTCTGAAATACAACACGTATCTGACGATTCTTTTGAAGAGGAAGTATTGAGCTCAAAAACACCCGTTCTCGTTGATTACTGGGCAGAATGGTGTGGGCCCTGCAAAGTCATAGCACCAGTTTTAGAAGAAATCGCAAAAGAATATGACGGCAAGATGAAGGTGTGCAAATTAGACATTGATGCGAATGAGGCCACCCCACCAAAGTACGGGATAAGAGGAATCCCAACCCTCATGCTTTTCAAAGACGGAAATGTTGAGGCTACCAAGGTCGGAGCGCTATCAAAATCACAATTGACAGAGTTTTTAGAAAGTAACATCTAAGCTAAAAAAGCGCCTTATTAAGTGAGAGGCTAGAGATTTAAATAAAAGGGTTGACAAGAGAAATTAAAAGTATAAGTTAAATAATTCAAAAAATTGAATTGAGAAAGCTTCACATCCTCCCCTAAGAAATAACTTAGAATAGTTCGCAGAAAAATCAAATCTACTCAAATTAAACCTTCACTATCTCTGAAAAGGGAATCTATGAATCTGACTGACCTTAAAACGAAACCAATACCTGAATTAATAGAAATCGCTCATGAAATGGGGATGGACAACCTTGGCAGGTCTCGAAAGCAAGAAATAATAGCGAGCGTACTTCGTAAGCATGCTAAATCAGGCGAATCCATTTATGGCGATGGAACACTCGAAATCCTTCAAGATGGGTTCGGCTTTCTTAGATCTCCAGATAGCTCCTATTTGGCCGGACCAGACGATATATATGTATCACCCAGTCAAATTAGAAGATTTAATTTGAGAACCGGAGACTCCGTATCCGGAAAGATAAGACCTCCGAAAGATAGCGAAAGGTATTTTGCTCTGTTAAAAGTAGACAAAATAAATTTTAACGATCCATCTGATAGCAAGAATAAAATCCTATTTGAAAATCTTACCCCCCTTTTCCCAGATGAAGCTCTTGCTCTGGAAGCAGGAAACGGAAGTACTGAAGATCTTACTGCTAGAATAATAGATCTCACCGCGCCGATAGGTAAAGGCCAGAGAGCTTTAATTGTTTCGCCTCCAAAAGCTGGTAAAACCCTAATTTTGCAGAACGTAGCGCAATCAATAATGCGCAACAACCCTGAATGCCATCTCATCGTTCTTCTTATAGATGAGCGGCCAGAGGAAGTTACCGAAATGCAGAGATCAGTCCGCGGGGAGGTTGTGGCAAGCACTTTTGATGAGCCGCCCTCCCGGCATGTTCAGGTGGCGGATATGGTGATTGAAAAGGCCAAAAGGTTAGTAGAGAAAAAAACTAATGTAGTAATCCTTTTAGATTCAATAACGCGTTTAGCCAGAGCCTATAACACCGTGATACCAGCCTCTGGAAAAGTTTTAACGGGAGGAGTTGATGCGCACGCCCTCGAACGACCCAAGAGATTTTTCGGCGCAGCCAGGAATATCGAAGAGGGCGGAAGCCTGACAATAATTGCGACGTGCTTAATAGACACCGGGTCCAAAATGGACGAAGTAATATACGAAGAGTTCAAGGGAACAGGAAATTTAGAGTTGCATTTAGAAAGAAAAATTGCTGAAAAACGGGTTTACCCTGCGATTAACATTAGACGCTCTGGAACCAGGAGGGAAGATCTTCTCATGTCAGAAGAAGAGCTACAAAAGGTCTGGATTCTCAGAAAGATCTTACACGAAATGGATGATCTTGCTGCGATTGAATTTCTGCTAGAAAGAATGAAAAAAACAAAAAGTAACGAGGAATTTTTTGCTTCTATGAAACGAAAGTAGTCATGACAACCCGCTATC
>JAYYDI010000004.1:0-4094 GCA_036161055.1 Pseudomonadota bacterium | reverse complement strand
TTAGGATCTAATCGCCTACCCTCTAAAACCCTCTCCTACTTCTGAAGTTTGTCTGTGTTGGTGAGATCGATTTGCTATTTGCTCAAGGGAGACACAAAGTTGGGATCTTGGGGAGATATAAAATCCGTTTCCGGACACTCGTCTGGCGTGGACTCAATCATTTCAACAAAACGTTTGTCAAAGGTGGGCCTTCTAATCGCATAAAGCTCACGCAGCTCACAAATGTTGTAAATCACTCTGAAGCCGGCAAGTCTGGCTTCCCAGATATTATCGTCCATTAGGCCTAGAGCGTGTTGTAGATAATCGTTCTCTGCAATGAACCAGTGGGCATGTCCCTGATTCTCAATAAGCCAGCGATAATCTTCCGTGAATGGCTCCATCTTATAAATCTGTTTAAGCATAGTGTGATAGCTCATCCCTTGTTCAGCTAGAGAATCTATACCCGCGAGCCGCATGTTCGCCCGCTCCGTATTTTGTGCGGCTAGCGCAAGCTCCTGCGATTGCCTCATCTGTAACCCAACAAAAATAAGGGAACCCATAACGCCAAGCATTGCTATCGCTTGTACAAAAGTATTTAAATCAATCTTCTTCATGATATTTTCCTCGCCTAGCTAATATTTCACAACAATCACAACTACCGCTCTAGACCTTTTGAGCTATCGCTTACTTCTGAATTTTGCCTGTGTTGGTGATGTTTTTTTATGTTTAGCAGAAATGCGGGTAACCACTAGCTAGCCAATTCAGTCTGCGCCAACTTTTCAACGGCCTGATAACCTGCGCGAATATCATTGAGCTGTCTCAAGTACATATTCGCGTAAAGAGAACCCTGAGAGAGCAAGCCAAAGAATTCATTTGACTGGTAATACTGTGAATTAAATTCTTTTGTTTCTATTTTTCTACTGCCGTAGAAGACCCCGTCATCTGAGTCATAACTGAACCTAATTCTAAAATTAGCCAGCATTGCATTTCTAAACGTTATGTTGAAAGAGTCTATTTCAGTTGAAGTCGCATAATTCCTATCTTTAAGGTGCGTAAAGATCTCTAACAACTGTCTTTTCAATTCATTGTCTTCAATTAATTCCAAAGCGCCAGTGGCAACCATCTGCTCATAGACCCCATCTTGAGGAAAAAAAGAATGCCCTACCTCCACACACAAAACCGCCTCTAGAGCCTCCATATCTGTCATTTCTGTGTGGTTTGAGGCGATATCATCTTGTAACTGAGCTATACAAGTTAGCGACCCCTCCAAAGTCTCTTGCAGTGCTTGAATCTGTTTCAAATCCTCGCTTATAACAATGGAAAGATCTGACACCAGCTCATTCTTTTTCTCTATTTCTTCATTTTTCTGTCTCAGATCTTCAAGAAAGAAAGACACTAAGATGCTGGCAACGATAGCTATCAACTCTATTGATCTTCGCCTCCAGCTGAATCTGGCTGAATTGATGTTCTGCTCGCTCTGCATGGTTCGAGGTTAACAAAAAAAAAACTAGCTGGCCCAGAATCCAAATAACCCCTCAACGTCTGAAGTTTGCCTGTGTCATTCTCTAGTTGCTCTGTTTGCCAGCGTTTTCCTCAAATATACGAAATCACAAATCGAGATGAACTTTGGCGTCTGGCAAAGCAAACCGCTCTAAAGAAAACATCTTTAACGCCAAAGGGCTGAACATTTCCTTATGTATAGGACTGACCAAATCCCATTCCTCCTTAGATATTGTCCCATTAGCCCTTCTCTTTAAATTTGATTCAAAGGAATAGAGATTGTAGAGAAGTCTTGCCGACAACTTTCCCATCTCACTATCGCTAAACCGACTTTTCAGATCATCTATTGATATACCATTCTCGTAATCGCCAACTGCAACAAGCCATTTCTCCCAGGTTTGATGCCAAGTATCTGATGTGAACAAGGTCAATTCTAAATCCATCGCAGCTTGAAAGGCGTCTTCTCTTTGAACACGGTGGGATTCTCTCCTATTCCATCGCAACTCAAGGATTAGAAACACGATACTTATTAATAATCCTATAGACCCTAAAGCTTCACCAAGGTTCGCAAGATCCTCAAGACTCATATCCTTAACTCCATATAGTTTTATTATTGGTGAGAATAAATCAGAACAAAGTTTGGAGAACAATTATGAATTGGGATGCATTAGGAGCTATTGCTGAGCTACTGGGAGCTATCGCTGTGTTTTTGACTTTGGCATATCTGGCAGTTCAGGTAAGTCAGAACTCGAAGGCATTAGAGCAGCAGAATAAAGTAGAAAAAGCAAAAACAGTGCAAGACAGAGTTGAACTGGTCATGCGCTATCTCCAGCTTCAATTAACTTCTTCAGAAAATCTTCAGGTTATGTGGGATGTATTGAATCAACCCGACTGGTTTGAGCGGAAAGATCATAAGCCAGTAGACTTTATGCGAGTGCAAAACATTCTGACGGCTTATCGCATGTATTTAGAAAATTGTTTTTTACAATATCAAGAGGGCTTTTTAGATGACGATCTTTACGTTAATGCGATCTTGCCGGGTATCGTTACGTACGGACCAATTTTTCAGAAAAGTGGTATGCCCATGACAAATGCTTTCAGGGGAGAAATACAGAGAATCCTAGATGCAAAGTACGCTGGTTTAAAAAACTTAGACGCAGCACTTTCTAACTAAAACGAACCCAGCCTCTAAAACCCTCTCCTACTTCTGAAGTTTGCCTGTGTTGAACGTATAGAAAGTCATTCGAATTTTTGCTCTGGCTCCCAATCATCCGGCAATCCAAAGACATTCCCGGCTCTGAGAGGAAAATAGCCATAGTGCAGGGTGTGCCTGAGATTCCCCAACTCGTGAGGGACACCATCCACAATAAGCGGCTCCCATCTCGTATTGCGAAAAACCTTTTTTATATTTTTCCTCAGTTCAATTTTCTCGCCAGCGTCGAGCTTATCTTTTGAACACTGCTCTGGGTTATCCCAAGCGCATCCAAATTTTATCTCTCCAACGTTCCCCCGCCCTTTCTTATCTATTGAATATTTGATCTCAGCGTTGGATATTTTTGAGGCCATAAAAAACTGAGTCCTTGAGAACTTTTTCGGTTTAACAAAAAGCGTTCCACAAGCATTCAAAAGCTTCTCAGAATCGACCTTTGAGGTGTCTACAAAACAATAATCATCGGTGCAGGCAAGACACACTGGAACAGCTTTTTCCCTTGCCGCGAGTATATTCTCCAGGTCTCTACCTTTCAGCACTTCACCTGCGAAAGGATTCCCAGAGAGAGGTGGTACATCCGTTAACTCTTCTGCAAATAAAAACGGAGAAGCGAGCAGCGATAATATGAGAAAGATTCGCATTTCAAAAGAATATCAAAAAGATGTTCACCGATGCACCTAAGCTCTAGAACCCTCTCCAAATTTTTGAATTTGCCTTTGGTTTTTTGCGCTAGACCGAAATCCTTGCTCGCTCCAATGCAATAAGCGTTTCGTTGACGGCATTTCTGAAAACTTCGACCTGATGATAATTCCAAATCTCATCAAATTTTTTCGACTGTTTAGATCTCAGAAATCTTGCATAGTTTTTTAAAACATCTGCCGGAAACTCAGAGTAGACAACAAAAAGCCAGCCCAATCGAAGGTACCCCGCTCCAACGCCAAGAGTCACGGCATTCTCCTCCCAGAAGATAGAAAAATCATCCAGATCTGCAGGGTCGCCACCTTTGAGATATGGATGCAGGTAAAAATCCAAGTAGGCGCCAATTTTCGCGAACTGCATAGCGGCCTTTCCCCACACTTGTTCGCTGTATATCTTAAGTATTTGTCTCCCTTTCCTCCGGTCAAACCTATCTTGGAGCAATAGATTCATAATCGAATCTACTTGTTCCGCACTGCTCATCGTAGACAAACTAAGCTTAACAAGCCGCCGCCCATCCTTGGTTTTATAGAATTTCGCTATTTTTTCGTACTCCTTTTGGGAAAGCTCGGAACGCAGTTGCTCCCGAAATTCGGGCAACTGAACACTGACTTGATCGGCCATCTTTGTTTTCAATAATGCTGTAGCTTTTTCGTCGAGGCTCGTGCTAGCTCCTGGAATTTTTTGGAGATTTGATCTAAGAACATCT
>JAYYDI010000003.1:0-2549 GCA_036161055.1 Pseudomonadota bacterium | reverse complement strand
ATTAACAGGGATGACATCTGTCCTTTCAAGCGATAGGACTCATTAATATTTCCAATATTAGATATAGACCGAGAAGGACCCGACAATGTTGAAGGTATTTTAGAGAGACAGAAAATGATCAAGCGTCCCAATCAATTTGTTCCCGTTGTACTGTTTGCGGGGGCTTTGTGTCTTTATCCGTCCAGCCAAGTATTCAGCTTTAACTTAAATAATATGCTGAATAGTTTGCCAAAATTGGATGCTCCTTCCACTGCTGATCCTAAGCCCAGAGAAAATAAAGAGAATAATACCAATCCGCTTGGCGCAATTTTCGGAGGCAATCAAGGACTTCCTTTTTCTAGCATGGAGACAAAGTCTAAGAATAAGTCTGGCTCTTCTATGGCTGGAATGATTTGTTCAGATTTCAGGAAAAAAAATCCTGCGGTGTTGTACGGTCCATCGGCTGCAGGTATCTCTGCCCTCGAGCGTTCCGTCTCAGCAGACTTAAACATGACAATTGATGATGCAAAACGTTTGCTTCAAGACCAATACGAGAACCTCGAAGGGGCACGTTGGTTATATCATTTCAAGGCGAATTACTCTGACTCTTTTACAAACGAAAGTGTTAAAGCGACTTTCGTAGAGTATAAACGGAAGCCTGAAATGAGGCTAGAAATGGCCGCAAGATTGAAAAAAGCGTCTGATGACTCATCCCTGGAAGAAGAAGTAAGGGCGGAAGCAAGATTTGCATATGCGCTGGTCCTCGCGCGCTTCCAGCATGTTCACAAGAAATTAGATTTAATTGATGGACTATTAAACAGCGCTTACGAGGCTGACAACGTCGGAGCGACTTATGTCAAGGCGTTAAGGTTATATAAAGGTTATGGCATCAAAAAAGATGTAAATTTTTCTGCGGAAATTTCAAAGCAAGCCTCTGATCGAATGGAAGAATTAAACGAAAAAGCCGAGGAGTACAATGAGGACCCCCTGGAATGGTCAGCGCCTGACACCCTAATGGTTTTAAACTTGACGGATAAAGAGTTCAGAGGCCATCAATCTTGGACTCAGTTGGCCGCAAAAGCCGGCCAAGTCCGCCGATCAATTGAGGAAAGTCTTAAAGGAAAAAAAATCCCTGCACTCCGAAGACAAGCAGATAAACTCTCGGAAGCGTTCGATCAAGAGAAGGCCAAGTTAGCAGAAATTTTTAATATTTCAGGCAAGGTCGCGGCGGAGAGGCTAAAATTTCAAACCGCAAAGGCGCGCTTAGATCAAAATCAGCAGATCTTAGAAACTAAGATTGCCGTCGATAGGAGCACATCAAAATTGATCGAGGACGCGATAGGAACGGCGGATGCGGGTCTACGTCCGGAGGCTGAAAAAATGGCTAAAGAAATCCGATCAAAATTTGATGGTTTGGCATCAAGGTCGTTTGCTTTGATGGGTACGATGCTCATGAATTTTAGTCTTTCTGAGGACGTTCTTTTCTCGATGAAGATTGCGAGTCGGATGAGCGGTGACGGATGCCGCTTTGTTTATGCGATGGATTCGTATTTCGAGCGTGCAAATGTGGCTTTCAGCGAGCAAGAAAAGATAGAAATGGGAAGCCAGGCAAAGAGTGATCTCGAAGATATGATCCCTCCTGATGACGGCAAGTAATTAACCAAAGGGCTTTTTAACTCAGATCGGAAGCAATGCTGCGCGCAAAGCTTTTGCTTCAGTGATAAATTTATCTACGTCTTTTGCATTCACCCGCATGTTCAAAAATCTTTGGTTACCTCTCTGAACAAGTCCGGTAGCCAATTTCTGGTACTCTTCAGCATATAGGCCCTTTACAAACCAATCGATTGCACGCTGCTGCAGATCAAGGACCATCTGCCAGTCGTTACCAAATTCATCGGTTCGCAATTCCTCAAGAAGGATCTTTATTTCGTGCCTAAAAGTACGTTCTTTTAGCACGATACTTTTGGGTGGATAAATTCGCTGTTTGTCTGCTGCCGCATATGTCCTTGCCCAACGGCCACCTTCCACACTAAATAGGATCAAAATAGATTTCTTTTTTACGGCATTTTTGTAGCGTTTTAGAGGTTTCTCTTTGCTTACTATTCCTCGCACGCGAGCTCTTAACTCAAAGTCAATTGGGGCTGTGTTGAAATTTTTTTGAAGTAAATTGGTGCTTCTGCCTCCCCCCACAAATGACTCTGTAATGGTAAGAGTAGCCTTAGATGGTGAATGGGGTTGGATACCAATTTTGAAGATCTCAGAAATTGATTGGGTGAGTGAATGCCCCAAAAAGCCTTGATATAGGTTTTTGTCTTTTTTTTGTTTGTCGAGCCACTTTTGTGTAAATTTGGTCACCGTTACATCTGTGACCCGTAGGTTAACGGGTTGAGTTTCTCGCGGGTTAACTTTGTTAAGGTTCTCTCTAATAAGGTTTGGTAGCCATATGTTTTTACGGTCCTTATTTGGTGGACGGTATCCAAGGTGGTTAAGCAACTCTGACGAAATTAATTCATCTTTTATCCCAATATTACCTTCATCATCTCGGGCACTCATAATTCTCATCGGAAAAG
>JAYYDI010000002.1:0-7077 GCA_036161055.1 Pseudomonadota bacterium | reverse complement strand
AACTATTGTTTCGTAGTGCTTTGGAACAAATTTAAAGAACTGAAAGGAATCGCCAAGGACTTGCAACTGAATTTGTACTTGAGGGGCGCTGCGGCCATATTTCTTGATCGCTTTTTGGGTTTTTTTGAACTGTTTTTCTAGAAGATCCATGCGATTCTTCGCTAGCAATGGATCCGCGCCCTTTTCATCCTCTTCATCTTCCCCAGCTTCGCTTTGCTCCACTAACGCATTCTCATCATTTTTGTGCTTTTCACCGGGGACTACCTGCGTTGCTGGGGCAACGTAATCAGCTGGGTCAAGAAATCCCAATAAAATAGCAGCTAAATTTTCTTCCTCCAAAGCAGCTTTGTATTCATCTAGAGAGAATGCCACGGTCCCCGGAAACTGAGCTACAGCGTGCTGAACGTCACGAATGCCTTCCTCTATCCTTTTTGCAATAGCTATTTCACCTTCTCGGGTTAATAGATCAACTGAGCCCATTTCGCGCATGTACATCCGAACAGGGTCAGTGGTCCTTCCCGCTTCATTCTCCACGGCAACAAGAACTGCTGCCGCTTCCTCAGCTGCCAGTTCATCAGTTGAATCCGCTTCAGATAACAGCTCATCATTATCTGGTGCTGCCTCATGCACGGTTATACCCATGTCATTGATCATCCCGATGATATCTTCTATCTGCTCTGGATCCGTGATCTCATCAGGCAAATGGTCATTGACTTCCCCGTAGGTTAAATAACCTTGTTCGCGTCCGCGCCCAATAAGCTCTTTCAATCGCGACTGTTGCTGGGCTAAACCGCTAGACATATCGATTCCTTGGATGCATAAAAAAGGACCGCAAATTATAGCTCTCTCAAAACTCCTATTCCACTAATTTCTTCACAAAAACTAAACCTATTTCTTGACTAATTCCTGAACTTTGGCGAAAAACCTCTTTTTTCATCTTAAAGGCTTTTTGTAAGAGTTTGAGAGAATTCTTTTTTCTTCCTCTGAAAGTTCCTGTAAGGATTTTTTAGATAAATTAGAGAGCAACTCGGACCTTCGAAAGCCTTCTTGGGTGATTGTAATTTTTTTCAGAACATCCTCAAATTCCCTCGAGAGTTCCCCTAAACTCAAAACCATTTCTCTGGGAACCAAGTTCTCTGGCGATTGATTCAACTTCTCGCGGCAATAAATTAATGCGCTTTCTCTATCGACATCCTCACTATCTCGAGTCCAAACCAATAAATCGAACAAGGGCTTTGTTTCTGGATCCGCCGAGAGTGAATTTAAAATGCTTTGTTCGATATTTGCACCAAGCTCTGGGAAACCTATTAGTATTTCTATGGCTTGCTGCGTGAGCGGCAGCACTTTTCCTTTCGGAAGCGGGAAAGGTTGATCAATTTTATTGACAACTGAGGCTTGGCTTTGGTTCAAGGACTCAGGAGCAGTGGGTTCGATCCCTAAGCGATTTTGGAGCATATCAGAATCGATACCAGTTTTCTCAGCGAGCGTATTTATCAGAATTTCTCGCAAAACCCCTTTCGGAAGAAGATTGATTAAGGGGGCTGCTTTTTTTGCGGCAGCAGCCAACCCTTCGGGTGTTTTGGAGGATTCCTTTGGCTCGATCTCATCAAAGAAAAATTCAGTCAAAGTCTTGCTCTCCTGGATTCTATTGAGCATTTTTTCCTTGCCTTCTTTTCTTACCAACGAATCCGGGTCCTCACCTTCAGGAAGAAACATGAATTTTGCGCTTAGCCCATCCTCCATAACGGGCAGGGATGCCTTAAGTGCCTTGCTCGCAGCATTCCTGCCCGCCAAATCCCCATCAAAACAGAACACAATGCTAGGGGCAGTTCGAAAAATAGCCTTTATCTGTTGAGAATTTATCGATGTTCCGAGGGTAGCAACACTAAAACCTATCTTATTTTGAGATAGCGCGACTACGTCCATGTAGCCATCTACAACCATAATCAGGTCTAGCCTATGAGAACGTTTTCGCACTTCGTACAATCCGTAGATTTCGTTGCTTTTCTGAAAAACTAGACTTTCCGGGGAGTTTAGATACTTCGGTTTACCGTCATCATCAAGGGTTCTGCCACCGAAACCAATTACTCTTCCCCTTATATCTAAAATCGGGAACGTCACTCTATCCCTAAATCTGTCATAAAATTCATGCCCATTGTCTTTGCGACCTATCACGCCTGCCTCTGTCCCTTCATCTAGGTTAATCTCTTTTTGTTCTAAGTGCGCGACTAAGCTGTTCCAACCTGGAGGCGCATATCCTAATCCAAAATCTCTCGCGACTTCGCCAGTAACGCTCCTGCGTTTGAGGTATGCAACTGCTTTTTGTTTTTTGGGATGTTCCCTTAAATTGGTCTTATAGAATAGATTTGCCTCTTCTAAAATCTTGTATAGTCGATTTTTCTTGTGCTGGTTTACGTCAGCATTTTCTTCGGTCGGAACTTTTAAGCCAACAGATTCAGATAAACTCTTTACCGCAGCTGGAAAATCAATTCTATCGAATTCCATAATAAATTTGATCGCATTGCCGCTGCTTTTACATCCGAAGCAATGGTAAAATTGTTTATCCTGATTCACAGAAAAAGAAGGACTCCTTTCATCGTGAAATGGACATAGGGCTGAGAACCTCTGGCCTGTCCGCTTTAATTCAATTCTCGCCCCGATCACATCAACGAGGTCTACACGAGATAACACTTCATCAATGAATTGAGGTGGGATCATGAGCAAGCCTTTTCAATAAAGTTATCTACCCTTGAAGTCGATTAGGATCTCACCATGGTTTTATAAGCGCAAGGATCGGACTCAGGAAAGCTTTTTTTTGACTAAGATCGCTATATCTTTCATATCCGCCCTTCCCTGAACCGAGGCTTGAATGTCTGTCATAACTTTCCCCATGTCTTTCATAGACGGCTCTTCTAGCTTTCCCAATGCACTCAAAACGATTTGCTCGATTTCAAGCTCGGTAAGCGGAGTTGGCATGTATTCAGAAATTACTTCGATTTCAAATTCTTCTTGATTAGCTAGGTCTTTTCGACCCGCTTCTAGGAATTGGGAGTATGAATCCTTTCTCTGCTTGGTCATCTTGTCCAAGATCTGAAGAGCTCTCGCATCACTCAACTCTTGCTGCTCATCAACCTCCACTCTCTTCATCTCAGCCAATATAAGCCTGAGAGCAGCAACACGGCCTTTTTCCCTCTTTTTTAAGGCTAGGTTCGTGTCTTCACGAACACGATTGTGAATAGAAGTCGACACTTGGGGATTAGAACAGTTTTTCCATTCTTCGAGATTCCCTCTGCACCTTTTTAGCATACCTCTTTACGGCTGCAGCTGCCCTTCTCTTCCTTACAGAGGTGGGCTTCTCATAGAATTCTCTTTTGCGGACTTCGGCCAAAATGCCGGCCTTCTCGCACGAACGTTTGAACCTTCGTAAAGCCACATCAAAAGGTTCATTTTCTTTCACCTTCACGTAAGGCATTAATGGATCCTTAACCAAAATAAAGGTCGCGTATCATATCGATATTACGTTTAATTTGCAAAACTATGTATTTTGTATTCGAATTCAACCGTTGAAACTATAAATAAATCAGTATGAAAATTTTAGGTATCGAAACGTCCTGTGACGAAACAGGCGTAGCTTTATTCTGTGAAACGGGAGGCGTCATTGAAAACAGGGTATATAGCCAGATTGATCTTCATCGAAAATATGGAGGCGTCATACCGGAGCTAGCCTCTAGAGATCACATCAGAAAAACGTTACCGTTAGTAAAGTCGGTACTCGAGGAACACCATTTAGGAAAAAAGGATATTAATGGGATCGCCTATACCGCGGGGCCTGGACTTGTTGGTGCCCTTTTAGTAGGGGCTTCTGTCGCAAAATCACTAGCGCTTGCATGGGGAGTTCCTGCGATTGGTGTTCATCACATGGAAGGCCATTTGCTTGCTACCCTCCTGACCGAAGATCCTCCGAACTATCCATTCATTGCACTTTTGGTTTCCGGCGGACACTCGCAACTGATAGCTTGTTATGAGAATCAGGAATATCAATTGCTAGGTGAGTCTCAGGATGACGCAGCCGGAGAAGCGTTTGATAAGGTTGCAAAAATGCTAGGGCTTGATTATCCGGGCGGGCCAGTTATCGAAAAACTAGCAGCGAAAGGAGACCCGGAACGTTTCTCTTTCCCGAGGCCAATGACAAAAAAACCAGGCCTCGACTTCAGTTTTAGCGGCTTAAAAACTGCGGTCGCAAATGAAATAAAGGCGCACGCCAACATGACCCTGATTGATAAAGCGGATTTAGCAGCAAGTTTCCAAGCAGCTGCGCTCGAAACGATCCGAATCAAATGTAAACGAGCGCTGGATAGCACTGGGATAAAGAGTCTCGTCGTTGCGGGCGGGGTTAGCGCAAATCTCGCGTTACGAGAGAATTTAGAAAAAATTGCTCAAGACAAAAACGTTAGAATTCATTATCCCCCTTTAGACCTGTGCACGGATAACGGTGCTATGATCGCGTTTGCGGGATACAAGCGGCTTTGCTCTGGCCACGAAGAAGACCTTACAATTCAGGTTAAAGCTCGTTGGCCGCTAGCAAATTAAGAACTGAAAGATGGACAAGATATTCATTAAAAACCTGCGAATCAGGACCACAATTGGAGTATTACCTCACGAAAGAAAATATCCACAGCTTATCGTGATCTCTCTAGAGATATTCTTTTCTGGGGAAGCCAAAAATTCGGACCAGATATCCGATGCGCTAGATTATGATGCAATTTGCAGCCAAACAGTCGAACTAGTCAAAAAGACAAGCTTCAGACTGATTGAGAGGCTTGCAGAAGAGGTAGCACAATCGATTATAAAAAAATTTGGTGCGGAAAAAGTGAATGTGCTTTTGATCAAACCAAACGCGCTAAAGCACACTTCGGAGGTCGGAATTCAGATCAGCAGAGGGAAACATGACTCCAAATAAAGCGAGGAAACAAAGTTGCGAAAATTTTCATTTACCGATAATTTTTTAATCGAATTTGATAGAGCCATCAACATTCTCTCTGGGAGAGTAAACACGCGTGTTCAAATACCGGGGGAGGACTTTCAAGATGAAGAGCTCGATCAACAAGCACGCGTTAAGTCGGGAAGACTTCTGAGGGTGAATCATTGCGGCGAAATATGTGCCCAAGCTCTCTATCGCGGTCAAAGACTCTCGTCAAAAAATCGAAAAACCAGAGAATTTATGGAGGAAGCAGCATCGGAGGAGATTAAACATTTGGAATGGTGTGAGAAGCGGCTGAGCGAATTGGGAACCAAGCCAAGCATCTTCAATCCATTGTTTTATATGACGAGCTTTTTAACCGGTGTCATCGTTGGCATGAAAACAGATAAAATTAGCTTGGGATTCACGGCGGAGACCGAGCGGCAAGTAATGGTTCATTTAAACAAACATATTTCGTCCGTGCCAAATGAAGACAAGAAATCCAAAGCAATCTTAGAACAGATGCGATTGGACGAAAAGAACCACAAAGACTCAGCAATCGAAAAGGGAGCGAAAGCACTTCCTCGTGGCGTAAAAAATCTAATGACCTTGTTAAGCAAGGTAATGACCAAAACTACCTACTGGGTATAATCTCCTTTCTCGCAATTGGTTCATGGTAAATCATTTGAATTTTCGTGCCCGATGGGTCCATACAGTAGAAGCTCCTCGCGCCATCACGATGATCTCGCGGATCCGTCAGCATTTCCACTCCTTTCTCGGACAAGAATTGAAACCAATCATCAACTTTCTCTCTTTGATTAATAAAAAACCCAATGTGGTCTAGCCTGCCAAAGCCACCCAGCTTTTCAACTCTATGCAATGCCAAATTATCATTGCCATTTGTAAGATAGACATTATCCTCATCTGGGCGCCACTCAACTTCCATTCCTAGTAAGTTTGTATAAAAATTCTCGCAATCGACAAAATTTTCTACAAAAAGTGCAATGTGTCTCAGTCCATCTGTAATTCCAGGCCTCTCCACGAATTCGCTCCTACTTAAAAATTCGACTTTCAAAACTCCTAAGATAATTTAGACGATCAGTAAACTTCCGTATTCGGTTAACGCGATATCTTTTGATAAACGCTGCAGATTTAATTGCTCACGGACCTTATTAATTGAATTCACATTAATTCCCACGAGATTGACATATGTTCTCTTTTTTGTCCAAAGCAATCAATCGCTTTACCTTAGAAAGATGTCAATCGAGACAGAGCTACACCTGGATCAGCATCTGTCATCAAAGCCTCTCCGATTAAAAACCCATAAACCCCGTGGCTTAACATTCTCTCAATGTGAAATCTTGTTTTTATACCACTTTCAGTCACCAATAAAACGTCGGGGGGAATTTTTGAGACTAAATCAATCGTCACTTGGAGGCTTACTTCAAAAGTACTCAGATTTCTATTATTTATTCCAATCATTTTAGGCGAAAGCGTCAGAGCCTTGTCTAATTCTTCTGGATTGTGCACTTCAACAAGGACATCCATATCTAAAGAAGTTGCCAGTTCATATAAATGATGAAGATCAGAGATATCTAGGATCGCTGCAATAAGCAAAATGCAATCAGATCCAATTAGCTTGGATTCGAATATTTGATAGTCATCCACGATAAAATCCTTGCGCAATACAGGCAAAGAGCAAGAATCTTTCACTGTTCTTATGTAACTCGGTGAACCGAGAAAAAAATCTGTCTCTGTCAAAACGGATATGCAGGTGGCGCCCGCTTTCTCGTAGCTTTTCGCGATGGCTTTAGGATCAAAATTCTGCTTGATGATACCTTTAGAGGGAGATGCTCGCTTTATTTCCGCAATGATCGCGGTCCTTTTTTTTTGGTAACTGGCTTTTAGGCTGCTGAAAAATTTCCTTGGCAGTTCAGGAAAGTCTTTAGCAAAACGTTCTATATCTTCCCGCGAAATCTTTGACTTTTGCTTAGCAATCGCTCTTTTTTTTGCAGAGACGATCAGCTGCAGAGTATCGTTAGTTCTCTTAATCAAAGTTGCTATCCCTGACTTTCGAACCGCTGGGTAAACTTGCAAAACTCGCGAAGTTTAGCCAT
>JAYYDI010000001.1:0-3434 GCA_036161055.1 Pseudomonadota bacterium | reverse complement strand
GTTGCAAGCTGCTGAAGCTATTATGACGACGGACACGGTGCCGAAGTTGGTCGAGAAACGGTTTTCACTTGGAAACAATACGGTTGTTATCGGCGGTATGGCCAAGGGGTCTGGGATGATTCGTCCTGACATGGCGACTATGTTGTCCTTTATTGCATGCAACATAAGAATGAATGAGTCTTTGTTGCCGTTGCTTGTGAAGCATCTTGCAGATGCGAGTTTCAATCGAATTACGGTTGATGGTGACACATCCACTAATGATGCTTTTGTGCTTGCTTGCACGGGCAATAGTGACTCTCCAGTGATCGAAAATGAGGCTCAGTACGAATATGCGATTGTTCGAGACGCTCTGGTAGAAGTTGCACAAGAACTTGCTCAAGCCATTGTCAGAGATGGGGAGGGAGCCACTAAGTTTGTTGCGGTAAAAATTAGTGGTGGCACAACCGAGCGTGAGTGTCTGGAAGTGGCCTATTCAATAGCTGAATCCCCGCTGGTTAAGACAGCTATTTTCGCCGAGGATGCAAATTGGGGCCGATTTTGTATGGCGATAGGGAAAGCCGGAGTACGTCATTTAGATACAGATAAAATCACCCTTTGGCTTGACGATTTGGTGGTGGCGGAAAGGGGCCGTATCAGTACTGAGTACTCGGAAGAAAAAGGTGCCGCTGTCCTGGCTCAAGAAGAATTTTCGGTTAGGGTCGATTTAGGTCGAGGCGAGGCTAACGCGACTATATGGACCACTGATCTTTCCCATGAATATATTCGCATCAATGCAGAATACAGGTCCTAAGATGCCTCGTTCGGGTCTCTATCACCGTCGTTAATCGTTCCTCCCGGTATAACCATCTCTTCGCTAGCCCATGCGCCCAAGTCGATGAGACTGCATCTCTTCGAGCAAAAGGGCAGAAATTTTTCTTTTGTTAGGTCCCACTTAACACCTTGCTTGCAGGTGGGACAGCTAACCACACGCTCTACTTCACCTTTCATAACTATTTGACCCAATCAAAGAGAATCAGAAGACAAAATATAGATTATGATTCCAAAACTAATAAAAGGTCCGAAAGGTACAGATCTTATCGGATTCTTTTCGATAAAGCCTTTCAGCAAGGCCCAGATCAAACCCGTTATGGAAGCATATAACAGAGTGCTTGGTATAGATTGGAACCCAAACCAGGCCCCGGTGGCAGCCAGAAGTTTGAAATCGCCGTATCCAAAAGCTTCTTTGCCTCTTAGAAATTTATAGATCCAATAGAGCAGCCAAAGAGTTACGTATCCTAAAGTGGCTCCAAGAACGGCGGCACTCAAAGGCACAAGTTCGAAATACAAGTTGACGATTAGTCCTATCCATAGGAGTGGAAGCGTAATCTGATCTGGTAGAAGTCCGTGTTCGATATCGATCGTGGACAATAGTAGAAGGCCAACCATAAAACAGAAAAGAGTGAGTCGAACTAAGTTATCGTTGGAAGCTAGAATGCAAATTAAGAAACAAGCACAGGCAGCAAGCTCGATAAAAAGGTATCTGCCCGAAATTTTTTTATTACAAAAAAAACAGTTTCCTCTCAATAAAAGGTAGCTCAAGATAGGGACGAGGTCTCGATTACGTAAACCTCGATTGCATTGAGGGCATTGTGATCTCCCACCTAGTAAGTATGGATGGTCTGTTTGGCCGAGATTTATTTTTCGCGGAATCCGATAGGAGGCCATCCCAACAAAGCTTCCTATCGAGAGGGAAAGACCCAATAAAATGGCAAAAATTAAAATCGACTCTAGCGTGAACATGCTAAGCATCTTATATCAGTTGGGTCATGACTCTCTCTACTCAGGATACAACTCAAGGAGATAAAGTTAATGAAGCTATTTGTGATATTTTTCTTCGCTGGATTATTGAATTTGAGTGAAGGGGTTACGGATGTGATGGCATCAGATAAAGAATGGGAGCGATTTAAGGAATGTCCACCAACACCCAACTGTGTATCAAGTGAGACCCTGTCGAAAGCAAAATTTATAAAGAGATTTAAAACCGGTGACCGACCAGAAGAATCTTGGGAGTTATTGACTGACATCTTAGAGAAGACATCGAACTGTCGGGTGATTTCGCAAGACAATAACTATATACATGCAGAGTTCAGGACGAGGATTCTCCGTTTTGTGGACGATGTTGAATTTAGGCTGGAATCCGAAACGAGTGAGATAGCTGTTCGGTCTGCATCCAGGGTGGGATACTCTGACCTGGGCACGAATAGACGTAGGCTGGAAAAGTTGAGAGGGGTGTTTGAAAAGCTTCGGGAGCGAGAATAGAGCTGGAGGGGGGAGGAGAGCTTCGTAGCCTCACTCCCGAAGCACATAAACAGGATGAGTCCTACCGCGTGAAAAGTTTACGTAAATTAAAAAATACTTCGTTCACATTTTTTCAACGCTGCGGACCTCGTTTATGGGTCGGTGCCTAATTTGATAGGGCGATTTGCTGAGGAGTTCCACTCAGTCAGGGAGCCGTCATAGACGCTGACACTGTCTTTTCCCATCAAATGACAAGCGAACGCATTTATCGTCGCTGCGATTCCACCACCGCAATAAATGGTGACGGTCTTTTCGCCGAGCATGTTCTGCTCTGTTAACTTTTGTTGTAATAATTCGGGATCCAGAAAAAAATCGTTCTCTAACAGTTCATAGAAGGGTTGTGAGTGGCTTGCAGGTATGTGGCCCGGTCTACCATAGCTCGATGTCGAAGTTCCCTCGTAGACGTCTTTAGCCAATGCATTAATCAAACAGCCTTTTTTTTGGCTGATTCTTTCAACTTGTTCTGTATTACAAAATAGACTCGGGTTGCCATGCGAGGTAAAGGAATCGGGAGGATAGTGATTGTCGCCGCTTTCTACCTCCAGCCCGGCTTTTTGCCAGGCGCCAAAGCTTCCATTTAGTATGCGAACCTTATCGACTCCTGCGTATCGAAGGCACCACCAGGCTCGTGTAGCCCACATCAACATGGTTGACGAGTAAACAACCACCTCGCTCTTCTCGTTTATACCAATTTCGCCCAGTTTTCTCTGCAAAGCGTCGATCGAAAGAACGTTTCTATAGGGCGTTTCTGGATTACTCCAATCGCCGAGAACATCGGCAAAAGCCGCCCCAGGTATATGGGCTTCTCTGTACGTTTCGATCGACGAATTTGCGACTAAGCCTTGATCTACCTTTTTAAACGTCACCGCCGTATCGAAGATTTTGAGATGCTCATCCCCTAACCTCTCTGCTAACTCGTCAACACTGATTAGGCTGCGCACATTGATATATCGCATGAGGTCCCCCACGTCATTTACCTACCGTTTTTATGCTAGCATTTTCTCCCGATATGGATGTTCCCGAAAAGCTCGTTTTTTGGGGCGGGTTAAATTCTTGTATGCCGGGATAGCTCAGTTGGTAGAGCGACTGATTCGTAA